>NZ_JBFBKP010000007.1:0-94575 GCF_040702285.1 Arthrobacter sp. NPDC080086 | reverse complement strand
CGCGCCGCATCCGTCACGCTGATCACCGGTGCAGTGTCACCCTCGCCCAGCGGCAGGCTGATGCTGTAACCCTTGAGCGGATACAGGCCGGCATCAATGCCGAGCGGGCTGAGCAGTTTTGCACTCGTCACACCCGCCGCCATCACCACCGCGTCGGCGGCAAGCTGCTCGCCGTCGGTCAGTTTGAGGCCGCGCACACGACGTCCCTGCGTCCACAGCGCATCGACACCCGTGTTGAAGCGCAGCGTCACGTTCGACATCTCACGCAGCCGGTCGAACAGGCCGATGCAGAGCTGGTGGCAATCGGCCACGTCTTCGTCTGGCGTGTAGATGGCGCCGACAATCTGGTCGCGCACGCCGGCCAGCGCGGGCTCATGGGCGATGGTTTCGTCCGCCGACAGCGCATGTTGTTCGCAGCCGAGCGTGGCTTGATAACCCACCTGCGCGCGAGCGGATTCGAGCGCCGCCGCATCGCGATGCACGACCAGCTTGCCGCGGCGGGCAAAGCTGAACGCCAGATCCGGCAATGCCTCGCGCAGCGCTTCCATGCGCATGCGGCTGTAGAACGACAGGGCGAGCAGCTCGCGCGTGGTGCGGTCGGCGCGTTCACGGTTGCATGCTGCGATAAAGCGCAGCCCCCAACGCAGCAGCGCCGGGTCCAGCGAGGGCTTGAGCCGCAGCGGCGAATCTCGGCGCAGCAGCCAGCCCGGCACATGCGAGAGCACGCCGGGGCCGGCCAGCGGCGCCACATAGCTGTAGCTCAACTGACCGCCGTTGGCGTAGCTGGTGCCCTCACCCGGGCCCGGATGGCGTTCAACCAAGGTGACCTGGTGGCCTTCCTGAGCCAGCGCATGGGCCGTGCTGATGCCGATGATGCCGGCGCCGACTACTGCGATTTGCATGAATAAGCTGCGAGGTGGGTCTGAGTTGTGGGCAGCTTACGGATGAGGAGCGCTGTTGCGCAAATGCGGAGTTGGTAGGGGGGGATGTTGTGGGGCTATGGGTTGTTGTTTGCTTGTTTGTTTGGCCTTGGTGGGCCATCCCCTGTTTCACCCCCTGCCGGGGGCGACTCACTTTCTTTGTCTTGCCAAAGAAAGTAAGCAAAGAAAGGCGCGCCCGATGCGGCGACAACCTCCTTGAATTTCTGTCGCAAGGAGGGGAAGGGAAAAACTCGCTGCGCTCAGACAGTTTCCCTTCCTTTTTCCTCCTTGCAACAGAAATTCAAGGCGCCGCATAGGGCAGGAAAGTCAAAGGCCAAACCCTCTGGGCGCTAGCCCAAACGACAAGGCCAACCTCGCGATGGGTTGGCCTTTGTCTTTTGACGTTCTGCCCTTGATGGCGCCTTGAATTTTTGTAAGCGGGCGGAAAAAAGATGGGGAACTGTTTGAGCGAAGCGAGTTTTCCCCATCTCCGCCCGGTTACGGAAATTCAAGGAGTCTTTCGCCATCTCGGGCGCGCCTTTCTTTTGCTTACTTTTCTTTGGCAAGACAAAGAAAAGTGAGTCGGCCCCGGCAGGGGACGATACCGGGGATGCACCACAAGCAAAAAATCAATCCCAGCAACAACCGCTACTGCAACATAAACGTCTCGTACTCCAACCGATCCAATTTCCGATCCAGAATCACCAGGCTCGCCATCACAACGAGCAGTAGAGACACGGCAAACCCATACCCATACCAAGCCGGCCCAAGCTGCAGGGTGATCCACGTCAGCACACCGTTCAGCACAACAAACGCCGCGGTGAGCGCCAGCACCACGCGCCGCCGGTCGAGGTAGAAGAAGATGTTCACGACGCCAAGGAACACCACCTGCAAGCTCGCAGCAATGGTGTCCACATACAGTAGCGGCAGATAGAGCTCCGAAATCTGCAACACCCGCAGCACCGAAGCGCCGACGGCAAAGAGCACAAGCGCTGCCATGGCCTGAATCTTCACGATCTCGTACAGGCCCGCGCGGATGGTCTGCACCATCGTATTGCGCATGTCTTCGATGTGCTCCAGCGATGCCCCACCCCGCACAGCATCGTAGAAAGCGTCGTAGTACTCAACGAAGTCGGTCTCGATGCGCACGAGGAACACGGCCATGCCCGGGATGATGCCGAGGTAGGCCAAGAACACGGGGATGTCATAGATGACTGACGCGTTCAGCGGGCCAATCACTTGCTGCCCTGTGCCCGGCGCATACCAGAACATGAACTTGTCGAGCCAGATGCCGAGGTTGTACAGCAGCCCGATCATCATGAGCGACGGATAGGCAAACCGCTTGTCGAACACCTCGAACGAGAGGAAACGCCGCCCGCTGAAGTTGCGGTAGATGAGCCCCGCCATGCCGATCAGCAGGCACAACTGCCCCAGCACGAAGCCCAGCAACAGCCCTTCCAGCCCCACGCGATTGAACAGCAGCGCCAGCAGCACCGTGAGCGTGTAGCCGATCAGAAACAGCCAGACGATGGCCTTGTATTGCTTCATGCCCGACAGAAAGATCACCGCGATCCAGATGTTGGCCATGACCACGAAGCCCGCCAGCATCAGCACCCGGTAGATGGCCGATTGCTGTGGAAAGGCAAACAGCACAATCACCAGCCCCAGCCCGCCTGCAATCAGCGTCATCACAAACGACACTGCGTGGTAGTTCGGCAGGACAAGATCATCGCGCTTCTCAAACAGACGATCAGACGTGAAGCGGGTGAAAGCGAGTTGCAGCGGCCCCGTCAGGATCAGACTGATCGCAATCAGGTAGGTGACAGACACCTGGAACTGCGTGATGAGCGAACCCGGAATCACGAACGGCAGGCTCAGGATACCGATCAGCAGAATCCCGACGATGGACAGAATCCACGGCCCCGAGCTGATGATGCCGGCGTAGGTATAGGCACGCAGCAGCCCGAGCAGGCTGTCGCGCTTGAGCATCTTGCGCAGTTCAAAACCAATGCCGGCCATCAGCGGGCTCCCTGTTGCGGACTGGGTGGACTGGGCTGATTCTGCTGCGCATGGTGCGGGCAGGCTGCAGCGGCAGCCTTGGCGCCGTGCTCGGTACTGAGGTCAGGCATGTTCTGCAAACGCGTGTACAGCTCGCGGTAGCTGCCGACCATCATCTCCTGCGTGTAGTAGCGCTCCACGCGGGCGATGCCGGCGGCTTGGGCTTCGTGCCAGCGCGTTTCGTCGCGCAGCAGCGTGAGCACTTCAGCCGCCAGCGCGGCCGGGTCGGCAATGCGGACCACGGCGCCGGCTGCGCCCAACGCGGCGTCGTCGCCGTCCAGGCCGAACAGGAGTTGCCGGCACGAACCCACATCGGTGGTGACCGACGGCACACCTGCCGCGAACCCTTCCAGCACCACCAGCGGCAGCGCCTCGCTGATGGAGCTCAGCACCAGCACGCCCACCTTCGGGAGGATGTCGTCGATCTTCTGGAAACCGAGGAACTTGATCCGATCACCCAGGCCTAGGCTTTCGGCCAGGCTATGGCACTCCTGCGCGTATTCCGGGTCTTCGTCTTCGGGGCCGGCGATCCAGCCTTCGGCGTCGGGCATCTCGCGCGTGATGGTCAGCATGGCGCGGATGAAGGTCTTCACATCCTTGATCGGCACGACGCGGCCGATCAGGCACATCACGCGCGGCACGCTGGCCGGGCGCTTGTCGCGCAGTGCAGCCAGACGCGGCAGGTTGATGCCGTTGGGGATATTGCGGGTCTTCTCCTCCGGCGCGCCGTCGATCACCTGACGCCGCCGGTTGCCCTCGTACAGCGCGATGATGTCTTCGGCGGCGTCATAGCAGACGCGGCCGATGGTTTCAAAAAAGCGCACCCACAGGTCGCGGAAGTAGCTGATCTGCGCGATGTCCTTCTCGAAGATGCTGCGGTTGTCGCGGATCCACTGGCTCTGGAACAAGTCGATCTTGCGTTCCTTGGTGTAAATGCCGTGCTCCGACACCAGCAGTGGCCGCCCGCGCTTGTAGCGCAGCAGCGCGCCCAGAAAGCCCGCGTAGCCGGTCGAGATGGTGTGAAACACCTTCACCGGGATCAGGTTTTCAGCAATGCGCACGAGCTGCCACAGCGGCTTGTGCATGATGCGCACGGTCCAGAAGTAGTCCGTGAACGACGGGTCGGTGCAGTAGCGCCGGTAGTAGTCCGTCATCATGTCCCACGCGCGGTGGCTGTAGAGGAACTGTTCCTCGGCCAGCGGCCCACCGTCGCGTAGGTCGGCAATCGACGCGCGGATGAGGTCGGCGGTGTCTTCCTTGTGGGCCGGGTTGCGCAGTGCATCGTGCAGCTTGCGCGAACGCTCGAAGGCGGCGGCATCCCCACCGCTGGCCTGCACCAGCGGGGGCGGCGGAAAGTCGTACAGGTAGTGGCACTCCAAGTGCACCACGTTGTCGGGGAGGGCGTAGACAGGCTTGCCGTAATCCTCACGGCGGCTGCCGATGAAGACGATGGCAAAGCGGATATCCGGAAACGCCCGGATCATCTGGTTGACCCAGCTCGATACCCCGCCGCTCACGTAAGGGAACGTCCCTTCGAGCAGCAGCGCGACGTCCGCAGATTCAGCGCGTGGAAAGTGGTCGCTCATGACACTTAGGATGTCCAGTAGCGCAGCAGCGGACGCAGCAGCGGCAGCGGCGATCGGCTGGAAAACTGCGCCAGCGCCGCACGTGCGCCGGCATAGTCCTGGCGCAGGAAGCAGGCTTCGGCCAATGGTGGCAGCAGGCGGTCACGCGGAAAGCCGAATCGCTCCGCCTCGCGCAGGTGCGCCTCGGCCACGTCGGGCTCACGGCGTGACAGCGCCAGCCGGCCGCGCATGTACCACAGCGCAGCGTTGTCGGGTTGGATGTCCAGCGCGGCACTGGCGTAGCGCTCGACCTGTTCGGCGGTATAGCGGTACACGTCGCCCTGCACGAGGTTCTGATAGATCAACTCCCAGTACAGGTCGGCCAGGCGCTTGTTGATGTCGTAGCGGGCCTCGTGCGTAACGGCTTCCTCCAGGCGCGGCAGTTCGGCCAGGATCTTCTGCATCAACACCTTCTCAGCGTTGTCGAGCATGCCGTAGGCCAGCAGGCGGATGTCGTCCACTGGATCAGCCAACAGGTCGCGCAGCACGGGGCTGGCCGTGCGCGTGGGCATGGATTGCATGGCCACCAGCGCGGTCATGCGGCTTTGCACTGGCGCACGCTCATTGCTGAGCTGCGCACGCAGTCGTGCGCCGCCACCATGCGTCACGCGCGAAATCAAATGCGCCACGAACACTGGCAAACCCACATCGGCGATGTCCTTGTCGTCTTCGGGCTTGGGGAACAGCTTCGACAACAGCAGACCGCCCAGCACCAGCACACCACCTGCAACCGGCACGAAGAAGCACAGAGCGACCAGGTAGCCATACGTCCAGACAAACGGCACGCGGTAGCGGCGCGGCAGCAGGCGCCACGCGGCCAAGCCGATCAGCGCGGCGGCGGTGCCCTGCAGCAGCAGGCACGACAGCAGCAGCGCCAAGCTGTTGCCGGCATGCAGCACCATCACCACCGCCGCAATCTGCGCCGAGATACCGCCGAGCGTGAGCTTGAACATGGTCCCGTGTTCCTCCGCCGTCAGCCGTCCAGATGGCAGCGCGCCAGGAAGCGCACCAGCGCCTCGCCCGGGTGCTCACCGGTCACGTGCAGCGTCTGCATGCTGATGTGCGCCTGCTCGAAATCCACACCGAACTGCGCGCGCAAGCTGTCTTCAATGCGCACGAGGTAGGCCGACACGGCACCCGCACCCGACAGCGGCATCAACGTGACGATGGCGCGGCGTGCCTTGCCACGCGCCTGCCAGACCACGTCCAGCGCGCGACGGCTGCGCACCACGCTCTCGAACAGCGCATCGCTGGCTTCGTCTTGATTAAAGATGAGCGCCACCACCGATGAATCGATGCCCGTATCGCGGTGCAAACGCGCCAGGCGGCCGAGGTCGAGCGCGAATTCGTACGGCGCATCGGGCACGAGGTCGAGAATCTCGGAGCTGACCGTGAGGTGACGCACGCCATCGGCGTAGTAGCCGAGCAGCACCAGCAGGAACTGCAGGTTCTCGTACGACAGCGAGAGGAACGGCATCTGCTGCACGACCAGGATGCCGATCAGCTCATCCGCCCCCGACAGCACCGGCGCGCACGCCACATAGCGCGAGCCATCTTCATGGCGCAACTCCGGCGCTTGCGGGTGGCCCAGCGTGTGGGTATCGATGCAATGGCGGATCAACGGGTCATCGGCAACGATCTCGAACGGCGCGCCCACATGGGCCACCGATTCAGTGTCGACGCGGTTACCCGTTACGCGCACCATGGCGGCCACTTCCAGTTGGCAGGCCTGCGCAGTCCATTGCAGGAACTGCACGGCGCCCGGCAGTTGCGCCACGTCGGGCTGGTTGTCACCCGACCCATGCTCGCGCGCGGCCAGCGCAATGTTGCGCAGCTGGGTGAGCGTGTCGCGCAGCGTGGTCGGCTTGGCCAGCAGGTCGTTTTCCAGGCGCTCGTGCGACAGACGCAGCAGAAAGTGGTTTTTGGTCAGTGCCGCCAGCCGGTCGTTCAGATAGCCATTGACGGTGCGCGCGCGTGAGAGCCGCGCACCCCAGATGTCGCCAAACTGCCCGCCCACCAGCACAAACATCAGACCGCCAAGGAAGTACATGCGAGGGAATCCCCCTGCAGCCTGGCCGTAGAACAACCACCACGCGGCCAGCACCACCAGCGCGGCCAATGCGCCCAGCAGCGTGCCATAGCGCAACGCCAGAATGAGCGGCACCAGCCAAACCCACGGAAACCCATAGCCCAGCAGCAATGGATTGGCAGGCGAAAACAGCCAGAGAATGCCGATGGCCATCACCGTCGCGCCCAGCGTTTCCAGCACGGCCGTCGGGCTCTGACCTGCCGATAGGGCCGGCGCCAGCAAACGCCCATACCAGGTCGACGCGCCAATCCCTTGCGCGTTGCGCCGGCGCTCAGTGCGTCGATCCTGGCCGCGCGGCTCGGCCGCCGCCGAGCGCTCTGGCTGTGCAGCGTCGGCCTTCATCAATCCCGACCCAGCGGCGAGAGCAACTGGCGCAGCAGTTTCTGCGCCACTGCCGACACAGCATCGCGGCTCCAGCCCGTGCGGCTGCCGGCAGCGCTCCAGATCACGTTGCCGCTCTGCACGTCGATCACCTGCAGCGTGATGCCGACGGCGGGTTCGCCATCCACGCCGACCTTGTAGCGCCATTCCTCCACTGCGCCGGTCAGGGCGTAGCGCGCTTTCTCGCCGCGCGCCCAGTCGAGTGCGCGGGCCACGGCTTCACGCTCGGCTGGCTCGAACAGCGATTCGCCGTTCAGGCTGGCCGGATATTGCTTGAGGTTGGTAAAACCGCGCGCCTTGAGGATGCTCGACGCGATGGCCTCCGCGCGCAGGCCAGCCTGCGGCGTTTCGGTGTAGTTGACGATGGGCAGCACCACCCACGCATCCGATGCGCTGGTGGCCGGCGCGCGGCCGCTGTCGACCACCGCACAGGCAGACAGGGCCAGCGCCATGCCGACACCGGCGGCAGCCGCCAGCCAGCGTCGCCGACCAGCCTTCATCGTGTTGAGCGAGGGTGCCATCGTGTTCTCCGTAGCTTCTTTCGTTGTGTGCTTCATATCGTGTCCTTACCCCGTGCGGTGTTCTTGTCCTGCTCCTGGCCTGCTCTTGCCCTGCGGCGGGTATGTCAGTACAGCCAGCGGTAGCGCAGGCCGATTTCGGTCATCGGCGACGTGCCAGCGCGCGTGATGGAGGCGTGCTCAAGATACAGTGCCAGATGGTCGTTGCCGAACACGCTGCCAGCCACACCCAACTGAACCTGCGTGCCCATCCCTTCGCGATTGTCGTGCAGCAGGCCGACGTCCATGAACGGACGCCACGCCCGCGTATAGCGATCCAGATAATCCATACCAAACCCGAACAGCACCCCGAACTGCGCAAACGAGCCGGGCATGAACTGGTTGATGTTCGGCGCCGCGTCGCCCGGCACCAGGCGGCCAAGCAAGGCGCTCGGGCTGCCCGACGCGTTGTAGCGCGCGTAAGTGCCCACCAGGCGGATCGTGTAGTCCGGATACTCCACGCGGAAGCGGTGGCCGATCTCGCCATCAAACACCATACCGCTGCCCAGGAACGAGCGGTCCTGCCCGTAGAAACGATCACCCTCTACCCGAGCGCGGATGTACTGGCGCTGCGTCAGGCGCCAGTTGCCGCCAATCGACACCAGATCTTTCATCCCGCCCACGCGCAGTTGCGGTGTTTCATTGGCAGGCTGGTTGCGGCCGACTGAGACTTCGGTCGCCAGTGGTCCCGTTTGACCCAGCAGGCCGTCGAGCCGGAAGGCCGTGAACGACGCCAGCCCCTCGCGCCAGCCGACCGTGCCCTTCCATTGCGTGTTCTGCGTCTGGTATTGCGAAATCCAATCGACACTGCGGTCTTGCGCGGGCACGCCGGTGAGTTGCGTGTCGTCGGTCGAGCGTTGGTTACGCTGCGTCGCGCGCACCAGCATGCTGGTGTGGTCAGTCAGGCGGATGCCGGCGGCGGCGCTGCTCTCGAAGTACGTGAGCGGCGCCTGCTTGAACCACGTTTCGCGCGGTTCCAGCGCCTGCGCATTGGTCAACAGCGTCTCTTGCACACGCTCATGAAGCTGCTCGTCATCGGGCGCGGTGGTCAGGCCCTCGAACGACAGGCGTTGCGCCTCGCCCAGCCGGTCCGTCACCACGTTGGCGTCGATGCGGTTGTAGAGCGGGAGGCGGTCTGCGGTGTCGTCCAGCAGGCGGTTGAGCGTTTGCAGATCACGCTCGGCCAGGGCGATGGAGATTTCGGCGTAGGCGGGGCGTGTCATGCGCCGTGTGTATTGCTGCAGCAGCCATGCGCGCGCAAGGTCGTTTGCTTCGCGCGACAGGGCCCAGCCGAGCGCGGCCTCCTTGGCGACGGCGGAAACGAGCTGGTCGCTCACGCGTGCTTGCTTGCGCTTGTCGGCCGGGGTCTCTGGCGGCTCGGGCGGCAGGACGTCGAGGTCGCCCAGTTCCGAGGCCGCCACGGAAGCCCGGCCGCCTTCGCGCGCCTGCTTCGTGGCGCGTCGATCGTCGCGCAACAGCTCGATCAGCAGGCGCTGGGCGAGATCCCCCGATCCAAAGGTCTGCGCCAGCGACACGCGCCGGGCGCGCAATTCGGCGCGAGCATCATCGTCCGTTGGCACGGCATCGTCATCGCCAATCGTCACGCGGGTACCTACGCGGCGGTTGTCGGGAGCGTTCTTCTGGCCTTTCTCGCCCTTTGCGTTCTGACCGTCGGCGCGCCAGAGCAGCCACCAGGCTTCGCGGCGCAGGCGCCAGGCAGCATCGGCCTGGCCGGCCATGTCGCGTGCGTCGGCATAGGCGAGCAGCCACAGCGGGTCGTTCTGCATCGACTTGCCCTGACGGCCGAGGAAGCGCAACGCGAGATTGGCATCGAACAACTGCAGGCCTGCCGCGGCATAGGCGCCCCAGTAGGCGGAGTCGTTCTCGGCCTCGCCGCGCCACAGCGCCAGGGCGCGTTTGAGGTCGTCGTTCTTGCCGGAGTCGAGCAAGCCCCACAGGTAGGCGGCCTTTACCTCGCTGCCGGCATCGGGCAGCGAAACGGCGCGGCGCAGGTCGCGCATGGCGGCAGCCCATTGGCCGCTCTGGCGGTAGTACTCGGCGCGGGCACCCAGCACGCCTGGGGATTGCTCCGCCGCACGGCGCTGCTCGGGCGTGAGCGAAGCGAGCAGCCCTTCGATACGGCGGAACGCGCGCGCACGCGTGTAGTAAGAGAGCGCCTGCTGCAGGTGGACCATCGCGCCGTCCTTGCGGAAGGCCAGCTCAGCCAGGCGCCCGGCATCGATCGGGCTGGCATCGTAGAACTCGATCATCGACGCCAGGTCGTCGGGTTCGGCGTTGCCGCCGATCAGCAACTGCCGATACGCCTCGCGCGACAGGTCATCCCGCTGATTCAGCCGTGCCAGCTGCGCGAAGGTACGCCAGTACAGATCGTCGGTCGGCGAGGCGACCTTGCTGGCAACCTGCATGGCGGTCAGCGCCTGTTCGAACTGGCCGCGCACGTACAGCATGTTGGCCAGCTTGAGCGCATAGCGCGGGTTGGGGCCGAATTCCTGTTGCAGGCGCACATAGGTGTCGTAGGCCTGGTCGTCCTTGCCGGCGCGTTCGGCCAGGATGGCGTAGCGCTCAAGGATCGGCTGGCGGTGCGGCCCGCGCGCAATGCTGTTCAGATAGGCAAGCCCTTCCACCGGCTCGCCCAGCCGCTCATACGCCGCGATGACCTGATCGAGCAGCTTCATGTCGCCGGGCTGGCGGCTGGCCTGGTAACGCAGGGCGGCCAGATAGGCGTGGTCTTCGTTCAGGGCGGGCGCCAGGCGCAGCACGTTCTGCCAGGCCGCGTCGTCGCCGGTGGACTGCGCGTACGCCAGCCAATAGTTCAGCGCCGCCATCGGCTGATGGTTCCATTCGGCCACCTGGGCGGCCCGCTCGGTCCAGATCTTCAGGTCGGGGCGTTGGCGCACGGCGGCCTCGGCCACGCGCAGGGCGTCGTTCAAGTTGCCGCTGCCCATGAACACGCGATACGCGAGGTCGTAGTCATCCGCATTGAACGGCGCAATGCCGCGCGTGCTGGGCTGCGCGCCACCGGCCTCGCCGCCCTTGTCAGCCACGTGGCGGATGCGCGCAGCGTAGCGCTGGCGGCGGGCGAGCCCTTCGGGGCCGTCCATGAACATCGTGTCGGCGGGGGACGGCAGCGGCTCCGGCCGGCCGGCAAACGCCCAATCATGGCGGACCGTGCCGCTAGCCAGGGCGACGCCATCGCCTGCCTGACGCCACGTCAGATGCAACAGGCGGCGCGCGTACTGGTCCGCTAGGTCGGGCCGGTTGCACGCCATGGCCAGACGCGTGAGAAAACGCAGCGTTTCGGTGTCGTCGATCAGCGGGCCGACACGGCGCTGGGCCTCGGTCATGGCCTCGTCGAACAGGTTGCCGCCCTGCAGCGCCTGTAGCCCGGCAATGAAGTAGCGACGCTGCTCGTCGAGCGATGTCGCAGCCGCCTGCGCGGCAAAGTTGGCCGCTGCCGCGGCACGGTATTCGCCCACGCCCAGTGCAATTTCCGCCGTGCGTGCCTGCCAGTGGGCAGCGTGGGCGACGTCCTGCTTGGCCAGGCGTTGGTAGAACTGCACGGCAATCGCACCCAGATCCAGCCCGCGTGCCTTGTTGGCCAGAATTTCCAGTTCGGCCGCCGTCCATTTGAACCCGAGCGCCTGTTTGAGCAGGCCGCGCAGGTCATCCAGCAGTGCCGCGCGTTTCGGGTCTTTTGGCTGCAGCGCGTAGGCGCGCTGTTCGCGGATGGCGATGTCGAGCAGCAGCGCCTCCCGCTCCAGCACTGCGTCGTGCAACGCGCGCATGCGGGCGACCATGGCTTCCGCTTCTTCCAACCGGCCGGTACGCACGTACTGGGCCGCCAGCACGCTCAGGAATTCGCCGTCATTCGGGCGCACGCGCAGCCACGCTTCCAGATACGCCACCGAAAGCGCATCGACCTTGCCGCCTTCCAGCAGGCGCGCTTCCAGACGCTCACGCGGAAACATCAGGGCGAGCGCCAGCCCGACCAGCGCGCCAAGCGTGCCGATCAACCAGGGCGACAGCAGCCGTTCGCGCGGGGTCAGGTCAGCAGACCACATCGATACGTTGGTAGGTCACGGTTTGGGCGGCGGCCCCGTTCAGGTCGACGCGCACGCTGTTGTCTTGGGCGCGGGCGGTTCGCGCCGGGCTGCCGTTGACCTGCACGCGGCAGGCCCCCGCATTGGCCAGGCGCACGAACGGCTTGTAATACCCGCCTGCCTCGAACGACATGCCATTGCCGCTACGCGCAAAGCTACGCACAAACGCCGCAGCTTCGGCAATGTAGGCCGGCTTGGCTGCCTCTGGCGCGGGCGTGATGCCAAAGCGGGCCGCGCCGTCGTCCAGGTGAATGTAGATGCCGCCGGCCGCCGCGCTCGTTTTCCCGTAGCCGACCACGCCTTGCGCATCGGCCAGGCGCGGCGTGCCGGACGCCATCCAGCGCAGTTCGCGCAGATCGCCGTTGCCGCGCACCACCCACGCGTTGGGATCGTCGACATCGCGAGCGACAGCCATGTCGCGGAAATCCAGCACCTTGGCCACGTATTCGGTGGAATAGATCGGCATCACCGGCTGCGACAGCGCGTAGTCGTAGACCTTCTTCAAGGCCTTGAGCGCCGCAAGCTTGGTGCCGGAATACATGTGGTAGTAGATATTGATGGGCTTGAAACGGTACGGCGTATCGGTCATCTGCAGCGTTTCGATCAGGCGCTCGAAACCGTAGTACGGCCCCGTCCAGTCATTGGTATAGACGTTTTCGTTCTGATTGGGCGCAAACACCTGGTAAGCCCCGGGGCCCTTGTCGATGCCAATGGAAGCGATGCTCGTCCACGACGGCGAGCTGCGCGTGATGGTGGTATCGCCACCGTTGATGTTGACCACGCCGGCTTGCCATGCCATGCGGACGGCCAGCTCAGGCGGCTGGCAGTCACCCGACCATTGCAGGATCTTCACGCGCTTGCCGGGCGGCGCCAGCCGCTCGTTGATGTAGTGGATGGAGCCGGCGATCTCACGGTCAAGATTGAACTTGTAGCCGGGAATGGTCAGTGTGAAAGCCGTGTCCCCGCCGCCTGCGTCCTTGCCCGGGCCTGTCGGACTCTGCACCGTGCGGCTCCAGTCGAACGGGTGCGAGTAGGTATGCGTGCCCATCTCGACGTATGGCAGTGCAAACATCTTGCGGGCAATGCCCTCGAGCCGCGGCGAGAGTTTCGGATACAGCCCTGCAGCCCCCACCTCCCCTTCAATCACGGAAAGCGTGGTCGGAATGCGGTACTTCTCCCACACCTCTTGCTGCAGCACCTCGCCCGGATATTCGGCGCCGGGGAATTCAGCGCGCGAGGCAAAGCCATCGCCATCCACATGCACGAGCATCAGGCGGCGGCCATTCTCGCTGGTCAAGTCGGGAGTGGGCATGTCGGGCAGTGCCAGCGCGCGGCGCAGAAACTCCATCGGCTGCACCACCCAGCGCGCCTGGTCGATCTTGTCCATCGCAAACACCGCATACGGATTCAGCACGTAGCCGCCCCAATCGGTGATGGCGGCGGCATCGAACTGGAAGTTGCCCGACTTCAAGCGCAGCAGCGATTGCCCATTCGCGCCGACCTGGACCGGCTGGACTTCATAGCGATCTGGCCGAGGGGCCATCTCGAAACCCATGATCTTGTCTTGCGAGACGACTTCCAGCGGCGCCGTAACACGCCCTTGCACAAACTTGAGCTTGAGCAGGTTGGCCATGCTGGCATCCGCCGGCAGCCCGAATTGGTTCATGAAGGCAATGCGCACGCCATCGTGCATGCGCTGCTTCACCCACGATGTGAGCGCCGCCACGTGGCTGACCGAACCCGAATTGACCCAGACCACCACGCCGGCATAGCGATCGGGCGGCACGTCGGCAGGCAGCGGCTTGTTGATATCGGCGTATTCCACGTCGTAGCCGAGAAAGTTCAGCGGCATGGCCACGAAGCGCACGCCCTCGCTGGTCTCGATGGCGTAGCGCAGGTCGCGCTCCTGCAGGATCAGCACCTTGCGCGGCAGCACCTCGATGCGGCCTACGCCAATGGTCGACAGCGCCGGGTCGGTCACGTACGGAATCAAGCCCTGCGCCTTGATTCGCTTGGCCGTGTCGCGCGCGCAGGCGCGGTCGGCCGGCGGGCAATAGTCGATGGCGATCACGGGCAGGTGGTATTCATCGCGGATCTTGCGCGCCTGGCCCATCAGCCAGTCGCGGTCAGCATCGCTCACCACCCTATATTGCTTCGCGCCCTGGTCCCAGCCGCGATACAGCGATTCAAACGCCACGGCGTACGCCAGATCATGCACCTGCGGCAGGATCTCGAAGCCGCGGTTGAAGACGAGCTTGGCGTCCGGGTAGCGCGCCTTGATCGCCCGGATCACGCGCACCATGCCCGCTTCCTGCGCTGCGCGCGTCGCGTCATTCTTGGCGATGAGCTGGTACGAATCGAGCGTATCGAGGAAGAACCCCCGGTAGCCACGATCCCACAGCGGCTTGATGACGTGGTCGACATAGAACGTCGGCCACTCGGGCTGCGCTTGGTCCACCACGCGTGAAGCCCATGCGTCATTGCTGCCGGAGAGCCAGGCCTTGGGCAGTTCCTTGTACCAGCGGCGCTCGGGCGTGACCTCGCCTACGCTCACATAGGCGAGCCACTGCGTGCTGGGCGTCTTGAATTGCGCGGGATTGAAATCATGGTCAGGTTCCACCACCACGGCATCAAACGCGCGCAACTGGCCCACGGGCGGTTTGTCGCCGTAGTACCACGCGATATTCGGCGCGCTGGCCGAGACCAAAGATGTAACTTCAGACGCACCGGAGCCGGTGGTAGCAGGCGCTTGCTGGGCAAGCGTCATACAAGGCATCGACACGATGGCCGCTGCAAAAAGCGCCGCCAGTCGTGTCACAAGCGGTCCCACCGCCCCTGCCATATTCCCCCGTTTCCCCCCGGTGCGCCGCTGTAAACGGCTGAGAACCCACATGACCTGCCACTCCGCTGTGCAACTTGGTGCACGATAAGGCCGCTCTGCGTCGGCGCTGAAGATGGGCGCATGAACCTGCGCTAGACCGGAACAGCTGCATTTTCTCTCAATCGCCAACCTGCAAACGCAGGCCCCGCAAGGCGATCGGGGCAGTCTGTCCGAAGCCGCAAGTATCGCCCATGGCACGGGTACACGGCAAACCACTTTTCGGTTCCCTCCCCCCACGGTAGGGCTTAAACAATTGTTTGAGATCACTCCCGCACACGGTGGTTTGACAAAGCGATCGGCGCTGCACCATGATCGTCCGAAGCCACTTTCCACGCGGCCCGGCAGTTGCCGCAGCGCAACGGCACACACCGCACCGCCATCATGTCCGCCCTGATCCTTCTCGCGCTCGTCCTGATCAGCGCCTTCTTTTCCGCTTCCGAGATCGCGCTGACGGCCTCGCGCCGCACGCGCCTTCAAACGTTGGCGGACGACGGCGACACCCGTGCCCTGCGCGTGCTGCAACTCAAGGACATGCCGGGCAACTTCTTTACCGTCGTGCAGATCGGCGTAAATGCCGTGGCCATCCTGGCCGGCATCATCGGGGACAGCCAAATCTCAGGGCCGTTGGCTGCCTGGCTGGGCGATTGGCTGCCCGCCGCCCGCGCCGAGCGCATCGGCAACATCGCCGGCTTCGTCATCGTGACGGGGTTGTTCATCCTGTTTGCCGATCTGCTGCCCAAGCGCCTCGCCGTGCTCTACCCCGAGCGTAGCGCCTTGGCCGTCATCGGCCCGATGCAGACCTGCCTGCGCGTGCTGCGGCCGGTGGTGTGGCTGTTCAATGGGGCGGCGGACATGTTCCTGAAGCTCTTTGGCGTGCCCACGCATCGCGTCGACCAGATCACCACCGAAGACATTGCCGCCATGGTGGGCGCGGGAGCGGAGGCTGGCGTGCTGCGCAAGCACGAGCTGGCCATGATCGAGAACGTGTTCGAGCTGGAATCGCGCACCGTCACCTCGGTCATGACCGTGCGCGACGAGGTGGTCTACTTCACCGTCGACGAGCCGCTGGAATCCATCAAGCTGAAGATCATCGCGCAACCGCATGCCGAATACCTCGTCTGCCGCGACGACATCGACTCGGTGCTCGGCTTCATCGCCTCGAAGGACATCCTGCAGCAGATCCTGTCAGAAGAGTCCTCCGCCGTGATCCGCAACCTCGGCAAGTACTACGACAAGAACCTGCTGATCCTGCCCGACACGCTCAACCTGTCCCAGGCGCTCGCGCGGTTTCGCGAGATGCACGAGCGCTTTGGTGCCGTGGTCAACGAATATGGGCTGGTGGTGGGCGTGGTCACGCTCGACGACCTCGTTGGCGCGGTGATGGGCGACATCCTGTACCTGGGCGAAGACGAGCAGATCGTGCGCCGCGATGATGGTTCATGCCTGATCGACGGCGTCACGCCGCTGGGCGACGTCAAGCGCGCCTTCGACCTGGACGACCTGCCCGGCGAACACCACGTTGAAACCATCGCCGGACTGGTCATCTACGCGCTCAAGCGCATTCCCAAGAAGAGCGAAAGCGTCGATATCGGGCCGTTGCATATTGAAGTGCTCGACATCGACAACCACCGCATCGATCAGTTGCTGGTGTCGCGGCGCATCGACCCGCCGGCCGGCACATCGCCCTCAGCGTCGTGAGCGGCAAACACTTCCTTGGCGGCGAACATGCCGTTAAGCGCCGCCGGAAAGCCTGCATATAGCGCCATCTGCAGGATCGTCTCCGTAATCTCCTTGCGCGAGAGGCCAACGTTGAGCCCCGCTGCAATGTGCACCTTCAGTTGCGGCGCCGCATTGCCCAGCGCGGTGAGCGCGGCAATGGTGGCAATCTCGCGCTCGCGCAGCGTCAGCCCCGGGCGACTGTAGACGTCGCCAAAACCAAATTCGACGACGTAGCGACCGAGGTCGGGCGAGATGTCGGCCAGGGCCTCGACCACGCGCTCGCCCGCCACATCATCGACCTCCTTCAGCTTTTGCCACCCCCGTGCATAACGGTCACTATTCGGGTCGTTTTGCAGGTTGGCGTGGTTTGCGGTTTGGGGTGCGGCTTGTGCGATCAGCGTCATGGGCATCCTCGTTCGGTTGGCGTTTTGGCGGGCGTTTCGATTTCGGAGATGAGGAAGCGGAGCCTTGTGCGTTTTCCGCGGCCTCGATCTGCGCCCGGATGCCGTCGTAGACGACGAGCTTCACGCGCAGCGTGGCCAGCGTTTCGGCCCGGGCGCGCAGCTCCGCTTCCAGCGCCGCGGCATGCAATTCCAGTATGCGTTGGCGCGCCAACACACTTTCCAGACTGTCGCCCTCGCGCCGCAGCGCCGCGTACTGCTGCATCTGCGCGATCGGCATGCCGGTATCGCGCAGGCGCAGCAGGAAGGCCAGCCACGTCATGTCTTCGGCACGGAAGACGCGATGGCCGTTGTCGCGCCGCTGCACGGTGTCGAGCAGGCCGATGCGCTCGTAATAGCGCAGGGTGTGCGTCGACAGGCCGGTGGCCTCTGCAACTTGGGCGATGGTCAGGAAAGTGGTCATGAACGGAGCTTAGAAGTTAGAGCGCACTCTAAGTCAAGCGACTTTAGCGTGATTCTTTCCACCCTGGAAAAAACAAAACGCCGGCCCCTTGTGAGGAGCCGGCGCCGTGGTGTGCAGAAAAATTGGCGGACTGGCGGGTAGTCAGTTGCCTACGCCATATGCGCTCTTGTCTTGCAGCTTGGGACGGTGGTCGTGCCTCTTTTTCTTCTTGCTATGCGGCGCCTTCTCGCCGGCGGCCGGAGCCGAGGCAGCCGGCGCGGGCGCTGCGGCGGGAGCTGCCGATGCGGCCGGTGCGGAAGCCTGCGCGAATGCGCCGGCGCTGAAAAGTGCGGCCACAAGGGTGGCCAAGAGTTTGTTCATCGTGTTGTCCTTATGAAGAGAAGAGACGGGATGGCGTCATGCGCGAGCACCGCATCGGCATGACCCCCCCATCACCAAGCAGTCTGATTCAGGTCCCTGCCGTTGTCCAATCTCGTCCTCACGATACGCGTGCGGTAGGCCGGCACCTTGACCTGTCTCAACCCAGCCCATTGTTACGCGCGCTTACATCGTCAGCAGAACGCTTACAAACAGCGGTGCACGCGCTTGCGATGTGGGGCGTTTTAGGAGGCATGGATCGCAATATGGGACGAGATCCATGTATCTGGAGTCCCAATATCCCGCTTGAATCTGATGAAGGAGTCTCACATGAAAGTCGCTCAATCCCTGGCCGCTCTGATCGTTGCTGGTGCTTTCGCAGCCCCCGTGTTCGCCGCTGGCACCGCCTCCGCACCGGCTGCTGCACCGGCTCCGGCCGCTGCTGCCGCGACGATGGCGACCACCGATGCCGCTTCCGCCCCGAAGGCTGAAGCCAAGCACGAGAAGAAGCACGCGCAGAAGAAGGCCCACAAGGCCGCTGCCAAGTCGGAAGCCAAGACCGACGCTGCTCCGGCTGCCAAGGCCGCTGAGCCTGCCAAGCAATAAGGCAGTCGCGCCATGAAGAACGCCGGGAGTTTCCCGGCGTTTTTTTATGCCGCCTCGCACCGCGTCAATGCAGATGCGGTAGACGTTTCGTCCTTTCAATCGGCACCGCTTGCGCAATACCGACGACATCCGGGTCACGATCATCGGCCGCCGTCAGGAGCCACGGTTTCCCGCACTGCGCCCCGTCGGCCTGTTCCCATAGAATGGCGTGCTTGCCGCATTCCCGGCCCTCACCCACACACGTCCATGTCCGTTTCGCGCGCCTTGCCCCGCCTCGTGCTTGCCTGCCTGCTGTCCATCGTGGCCACTTGTGCCGCCGCCAACGAGGCGAGCGAGACCAGCGACTGGAGCATCGCCGTCGGCCCATCCATCTACGTGGCACCGAAGTACCCTGGCGCGAAATCGAGCTTCGTGTTCCCGTGGATTGATCAGGAGATCGAATACAAGCACCGCGTCTTCTCCAAGGGCATGGACTTCGCAGGTGTGTACCTCGCCAATGACGACACCTGGCAGGTGGGCGGCAATTTCCAGTTCGACCCGACCTGGCGCCACGCACACGATGATGCGCGCCTCAATGGTCTGGGTAACGTCAACGCCACGGTGCGTGCCAAGGCGTTCGCGCAATACACGGTGTCGTTCCTGACGCTGTCCACCGATGCGGAACAGGACATCCTCGGCAATCGCCAAGGGCTGATCGTCAATGCTGATGCCTATGCCAGCGCACCACTCGGCCGCTGGCTGTTCAGCCTGGGCACCGGTGTGTCGTGGACGAATGGCCAGTACATGCGCACGTTCTTTGGCGTGGACGATGGACAAAGCGCGCGCTCGGGTCTGCCGGTGTTCGCCACGCATGCCGGTCTGCGCGACATCCACGTCAACGCCATCGTCACGTGCAAGCTGGATGACCGCTGGACGGCCAACGGCTCCGTCACCGTCGCACGCCTGCGCGACGATGCGGCTGACAGCCCGATCACGCAGCGCCGCCAGCAGACTACCGCCATGGCGTCGCTCACGTACCGCTTCCGCTAAGGCCACGGCATCGGTCTGTGCTTCGACGCCATCCTGACCGGTGAACTGGCGCAGCCGTTCAGGCCCGACCCAATGGTCGATGCGCTCGCCATCCGTTCGCTGGGGGTAGCACCCGACGAAATCATGATGGTGGCATCGCACAAGTACGCTCTGGTGGCAACCTGGGCGCTGGCGTTCCGAACGGCTTCATCGCGCGGCCGCTGGAATTTGGTGCAGGAGCGTCGATCGATACCACGCCGGATCGGACTTTTGACTGCAACGTGACGAGCCTGGAACCGTTCGCGCACCAGCTTGGCGCGTAGGCACGGCGCGCAATCGGTTGCGGCCTGCGCGAGTCCGATTTGCCTTGGCAGGCACTTGCGCACGGAGCAAACAGTCATCAAACCAGAACTTCTGGCGGTGTGCATCTCACCCAAACGGAGCATGCTCCTTTTTCGCAACAGCGCCTGCGGCACGCGTGCGCAAGCGGTCTAGTTTTTTTGCTAGTCTGTTTGGCAAGCAAAGATTGGTTCTGATCGAAGCGCGCTCAACGCGTGATGTCTGCGGCAAACCCGTGGCGCACGCGCAGGGCAAACAGGAGGGCCTTACCATGTTGCGGTGGATTGCAAACTGGGCATTGAACCAAGCTCCCTCTCCCGAAAAGCAGGCCGAGCGCGCACTGGGGGAGTTGCGCATGGAGCTGTATCAGGCCGAACAGCGCGTGCTCGACGCGCAGATGCATGCGGACTACTACCGCGCGCGTATCACCTTCCTGGAAGACGTCATCCGCAAGGGCGTCGAACGCGTCTCCGATCAGCGCAGAGGCAAGCAGGAAAGCACGCACGCGCTCCGCGCGGGGCTCAAGTTCACCGCCGAGCTGTGGCGGGAATCCCAATCCCATCTGCAAACGCCATCGCGTGATGCGCAGTTGCTGCGGCGGCGCACGGCGATGTCGTTCATGGAACAGCACGACGCTGCGGCGGACGGGCATCGCGAGCCCAAGCTCCATCTTTCCGAGATGCCCGCAGGCTCGCACTTTGAGGGCAACGTCAACCCGCTGCCGCAGGCGAAGCACGTGGCGCCGGAAAAGCTCTAGCCCCCAAAGCCTGCTCTACGGCGCAACCATCGATACACCATAACGCGCAAAGATGCGCTGCAGTTCGCCACTGGCGCGCAGCGCATTAAGCGCGTTTTCCAGCGCATGTGCCAGCTCGTCCTGGTCTGCCTTGACCGCCATGCCGACGGCCCAGCCATGCGCCGGCAGCAGCGGCGATTGAAGCTCCGTTGCCACAAAACGCGTCGCTGACACGCCCTTCACCTTCAGCGCGCTTTCGTATTCCGAACGCATCACCATCACCGCCGCGACATCACCGGCAAACAGTGCGCGCAGGGCATAGTCGGCGTGCGGATAGATCTTCACCTTGTCACGCAACACCCCTTGTGCGCTGGAGAGCAATGCGTTGGCGCCGGCCGTGCCGCCCTCGGCGCCGGTCACCTGGCCGCTGAGGTCTTCAAAGCGACTGACCTGGTGAATGCGCTCCTGGTCATAGACCAGCACGAAGGTTTCGCGGTGGTAGGGCGCGAAGATCAGCACCTCGTGGTTCTGGCGGATGAAGGCCGGGTCGACTGGCACGTGCAGCATGACGTCGGCGGGGCCATAGCCGAGGTAGTGCCCGCGCCAGACCATGTTGCGCAAGTCATCCGATACGCTGTCGTCATCGGCATCGAACGGTAGCAACGCTGGCGACAGGCCCATCTGCTTGCTCAGCGCATTGGCCAGTGCCACGTCGATACCAGCGAACTGACCGCCCACACTGTCGGAAAACGGCGGCAGCCCCTTGTACAGCGCAATCTTCAGGCTGCCGGTCTGGCGGATCTTTGCCATGTCGGCATGCGCGGGCATGGGTGTGGCGCCAAACAGCGCCACTGCCGCAGCGAGCAGAAAGGCGGCAAGGCAGCGGCCAATGCGGGCCAGATATGGCCAACGATACGGCCAAGGATGGGCGGTCATGGAAACGCTCCTGATGGATAGGCGCGATCGGCCTGATAGACGTGATGGACTGAACGACAACCCGCGCGTTACTCCTGCACGCGGCGGGATTCCAGATACGTCTTGATCGACCAGATGGCTTCCTGGCTCAGCACGCCCTCGAACGGCGGCATGTAGACACGGCCATCGCGCGTGCGGCCCTTGCGGACGGTAGTGGTCATGTACTGCGAGACCTCGGCAAAGCAGGCGTCCTGTTTCTTGCCGGCCGGCATCGTCATGCAATCGGTATCGAGCTTGCGCAGGTCGGGGGCAATCCCGCCGGAAATCGCCTCCAACCCGTGGCAGCGCGCGCAGTTCTGGTTGAATGCCGACGTGCCGATGCGCAGCGCCTCGTCATGGTCCTTGCCCGGCGCGCGGTATGGATTGTCCTGACGCCACTCGCTGCCGAGTTGCGGTAAGGTGTGCGTGTCCACGGCCTGTGGGGTGACATCGCCGTGGGCGCTTGCGGTTGCGGGAAGTCCGCCGGCCATGAGCGTACAGACGGAAAGCAGCGCAACGAGTTGATGGGGCAGTTTCACGAGTTGTCTCCTGTGTCGTTGAAATGTCTTTTGAGGGCATTTCTGCAAGAGCCATACCAAGAGCGGAACCTGCGCCAGATCAAAACGGCATCCCCAGCGTCTGTTGACATGGTGGTGCGCCAAGACCTAGAAAAGGGTCGGGGCGGTGCTCAGGAATGCAACACCCTGGCAAGCGTCTTGCTTCATGGCGCAACACTTCCGGTGCGCAACGCAGCAACAGCGAACAGCGAGCCGGGCGACCCGCGCATAGATCGCGGGCGACTTCAAGGAGACAACCATGATTCCCCACGCGGCAGCCGCCGTGGGCGCTTCCGAGAGTGCCCGCGCCTCGTCCTCTGCGTCCGGCGATGCCTCGGACAACGATCAGCCGGAGCTGATTGCCCAATCGCACGAGCGCTCAAAATCGTATGGCCTGCGCCCCTACGAATCGCCCGACTTCTGCCCTGTGCAGCAAAGCGAGCTGAAAACACAGATCGAGCGCAGCCAATCGCTGTTCGCGCATGCGCTGCCCGTGATGGAGACGCTCTACAGCCAGATCGTCAACACGCAGAGCATGGTGATCCTGACGGATACCTCCGGCCTGATCCTGCACTCGCTGGGGGACGACGATTTTCTGGCCAAGGCCAGCAAGGTGGCCCTGCAGCCGGGCGCGTCGTGGTCGGAAGAAAGCCGGGGCACCAACGCCATCGGCACGGCGTTGGCCGAGGCCAGACCCACGCTCGTTCACGCCTCTGAACACTATCTGGAAGCCAACCGGTTCCTCACCTGCTCGTGCGCGCCCATTTTCGACCCGTACGGCAAGACGGTCGGCGCGCTGGATGTGACGGGGGATCATCGTGGCTTTCACAAGCACACCATGGCGCTGGTCCGCATGTCGGCGCAGATGATCGAGAACCAGTTGTTCGCCAATACGTTCCAGGATGTGGTCTGCATTCACTTTCACTCGCGGCCCGAGTTCATCGGCACGCTGGTGGAGGGCATTGCGGCGTTCACGCCGGCCGGGCGCTTTCTGTCGGCCAACCGCAGCGGGGAATTCCAGCTCGGGCTGTCGAGCCGGGCGCTGCAGGCGCACACTTTTCCGTCGCTGTTCAGCTTGTCGATGTCGCAGCTGATCGACACGGAGCGCGGCGCCCCCGCGGGCATCGTGCAGTTGCAGTTGCCCAGCGGTGTGAAGGTCTTCGCCCGCGTGGAATGGAAGCGGCAGGGCGCGATCGCACGCAGCGCCATCGGCAGCGAGCCGGCTGGCGAGTCCTACGCGGCACCGTCCAGCCGCGCCTATATCGCCCCGCCCCGGCAAGCCGCCAGCCTGGATGCGCTGGACACGGGTGATGCGCAGATCAAGACCGTCATCGGCAAGGTGCGCAAGGTCATCGGCAAGGACATCACCGTGATGGTGTTGGGCGAAACCGGCACCGGCAAGGAACTGCTCGCCCGCGCGATTCATGCAGACAGCCCACGCCACGCCGGCCCGTTCGTGGCCGTGAACTGCGCGTCGATTCCGGAGGCGCTGATCGAATCGGAGCTGTTCGGCTACGAGGAAGGCGCCTTTACCGGCGCCCGCAAGAAAGGCGGCATCGGCAAGATGGTGCTGGCCAATGGCGGCACGCTCTTCCTGGATGAAATTGGCGACATGCCGCTGCACCTGCAGGCCCGCCTGCTGCGCGCGCTGCAGGAGCGCGCGGTGTCGCCGCTGGGCAGCAACAAGCTGATCCAGGTGGATGTGGCCGTCGTGTGCGCGACCCACCGCAACATGCGCGAGATGGTGGCCAGCGGCCAGTTCCGCGAAGACCTGTACTACCGCCTGAACGGCCTCGTGGTGCGCCTGCCGGCCTTGCGCGAGCGCAGTGATCTGGATGCCGTAGCCAACCGGCTGCTGCGTCAGGAACAGGCCGACGCCCCGCCCATCAGCGAACCGGTGGCGCAGATGTTCCGCAGCTACCACTGGCCCGGCAACATCCGCCAGCTCGGCAACCTGCTGCGCACGGCACGGCTGATGGCCGAAGACGCACCGGAAATCACCGAAGACCACCTGCCCGATGATTTTCTCGAAGACTGGCACGCGCGCCATAGCATCCAGCCGGCTGCGGACAGTGCGAACGCCGCGCAGGCCCCACGCGCTCCGGTGGCAACGGACTCGGCACCCAAGCGGCTTGCCGACGTGGAAGCCATGACCATCCTGGCGGCGGTGAAGGCGCACAACGGCAACATCTCGGCGGCCGCCAAGGCGCTAGGGATTTCACGCAATACCGTGTACCGCAAGATCGACGAAGCCGGCGGCCTACCCCGCGCCGACTGACCACGCTGCTGCGCGAATCGCATCGCGCAGCGCCCGCGCCATTTCGCCCGTCGCCAGGTGCCCGCCCTGCACCCACACCAGCCGCGCTTGCGGCATCACCGCATGCAAACGCAGCGCGTTATCCAGCCGGCAAACGTTGTCTTGCCGACCATGCAGCAGCGTCACCGGCAACCCGCGCCTGCCAATACGCGCCGCCGCCCCAAGCAACGCCGCTTTCCCCAGCCCCGCACGGCGAACGAGGTAATGCGCCTGAAGCTGGTATTTGCGCAGCAGGGCCATCTGCTGTCGCCACGTCTGGCGGTTGCCGGCTGGCAGACCCAGCAACCGACGCTCTGCCTGCTGCCACTGGGTGGCGATGTTCAATTTCTGAACAGGTGTACCAGCCTGCAACATGTCTGTTGCAACAAGCAGCCGCCCACGCGCCCCGGGGAGACCCTCGCCACACCGCCCCACGCCACGCAGCAGATCTCGCCCGGCGCCACGCGCATTGAAGAGGGCCTGCACGTCGTCAAAGCCGGTCAGGAAGGTGCCACGCAACACCAAGGCCGCCACCGCATCAGGAAAGCGATCGGCATATGCGAGCGCCAGCGCTGCGCCCCACGACCCGCCGACCACGCCCCAGCGCGCAATGCCGAGCGTGGTGCGCAACTGCTCCAGATCCGCCAGCAACGCCGCAACCGTATTGCGACGCCGAGACCCAGCCGGGCGCGATTGGCCCGCGCCGCGTTGGTCCGGCAACACCACGCGATGCAACAGCGGATCGAACCACGCAGCCATTGAAGAATTGCAGCCGCTCCCCGGGCCGCCGTGCAGTACCACCCACGGTTCGCCGGTGTCCGGCCCGCACAGTCGCACATGCAAACGATGGCCATCCGGCGTGCACAGAGGCATGCAAATCGACGTGTCTGGCCAAGCGGAGGTGGGCATGGATGTTGCCTTTGTTAGCGTGCGGCTGCGTTCGGCAGCACACCGGCGCCAGCCGCGCAATGACGCACCACACTCACTAACTATGCCAACCCCTCAAGGAGGAGACATGACCTGGACCACGCCCGCCTACACCGAACTGCGCCTGGGCTTCGAGATCACGATGTACATCGCTAACCGCTGACATCGCGCAACCCAACGCACCGTTCTCCTGGGCCCGCCTGCAGTTCATGGCGGGCTTCTTTTTTCCGCTCTCCGTTTGACCCAGAACCTGGCCGGCTTCTTGCTCAATCCGGCCAACACGTTGGGCTCGCATCATGACGATACTCAGGGTACTTGGCTCGGCGGCCGGTGGTGGCTTCCCGCAGTGGAACTGCAACTGCCGCAACTGCGATGGCGTGCGACGCGGCACCTTGCGCGCCACACCGCGTACGCAGTCTTCCATCGCGCTGGGCGATGGCTACCAGAACTGGATCATCGTCAACGCATCGCCCGACATCCTGGCGCAATTGCGCGCGTCGCCGGCGCTGCAACCGGCGCGTGCACCGCGCGATACGAGCATCGTCGGCGTGATCCTGATCGATGCGCAGATCGACCACGTCACCGGCTTGCTGATGCTGCGTGAGCACCGGCGGCCATTGCCCGTGTATGCCTCGGCAGCCGTGCTCAGTGATTTGTCCACGGCGTTTCCACTCACCCGCATGCTGTCGCACTACTGCGGGCTCGATACGCGCGTTCTGGCGCTGGATGGCTCCGCATTTGCGGTGCCACAACTCGATGCCGTGGAACTCACTGCGGTGCCGCTGGAAAGCAAGGCGCCCCCCTATTCGCCAAGCCGCAACGCACACCGCATCGGCGACAACATCGGCCTGCGCATCGTCGATCGCCAGAGCGGGCGACGCGCCTTCTACGCACCGGGACTCGCGCGTATCGAGTCGCACGTGTTCGAAGAGCTGAGCGTCGCCGACGTGGTGCTGGTCGACGGCACCTGCTGGACCAACGACGAGATGCTCGCCCTCGGCTTTTCCACCAAGACCGCCGCCGACATGGGCCACCTCGCACAGTCCGGCCCCGGCGGCATGATCGAAACGCTCGACCGGCTGCCGGCCGCGCGCAAGGTGCTCATCCACATCAACAACACCAACCCGATCCTCGATGAAGACTCGCCGCAACGCCACGAGCTGGAGGCGCACGGCATCGAGGTGGCTTATGACGGCATGGAAATCGCGCTATGACACACCCTGTTGCCTGGACCGCCCAAGAGTTTGAAGCCCGACTGCGCGCCAAGCAGGCGGGCTATCACATCCACCACCCCTTCAACCTGCGCATGCGCGCGGGGGAATGCACGCCGGAGGAGATCCGCACGTGGGTCGCCAACCGCTTCTACTACCAGGTCAACATCCCACTCAAGGATGCGGCCATCCTCTCCAACTGCCCCGACCGCGACACGCGCCGCGAGTGGATCGTCCGCATCCACGACCACGACGGCGATGACACGCGCCCCGGCGGCATCGAAAGCTGGGTACGCCTGGGCGAAGCGGTAGGCCTGAAGCGCGGCGAGCTCTGGTCACACCAGCATTTGTTGCCGGGCGTACGTTTTGCGGTGGATGCGTATGTCAACTTTGCCCGCCGCGCGCCGTGGCAAGAGGCGGTGTGCTCGTCGCTGACGGAGATGTTCGCGCCGGACATCCACAAGGAGCGGCTGGCGGGCTGGCCCGAGCAGTATCCGTGGGTGCAGCCGGAGGGGCTGGCGTATTTCCGCTCGCGTATTCCGCTGGCCTCGCGCGATGTCGAACATGGCCTGCGCGTGACGCTCGACTACTTCCGCACGCCGGAGCAGCAGCAGCGCGCGCTGGACATCCTGCAGTTCAAGCTCGACATCCTCTGGTCGATCCTTGATGCCATTCAACAGGCCCACGCTCATGACCCCGTCCTTGCCTGATCCAAGCCGCCCCACGCTGCACCGGACCTTCCGCCTGCAGTGGGAAGACGTGCAGCAAAGTTGGGTGCTGCTGTACCCCGAGGGCATGGTGACGCTCAACGACAGTGCTGCCGCGATCCTGCAGCGCTGCGATGGCGCCCACACCCTCGACATGCTGATCGACGATCTGCAATCCGCTTTTGGCGTGCAGGGCATCGCGCCGGAGGTCCACGCCTTTGTCAAACATGCACTCGAACGTGGCTGGCTCATTTAACGCCGAGTCATTGCTCGCACCGGCAGAGCCGCCTGTTCCGGGCCCACCGCTGTGGCTGCTGGCGGAACTGACGTACCGCTGCCCGCTGCATTGCCCGTTCTGCTCCAACCCGGTGGACTACACCCGGCACGACCGGGAGCTCACCACCGCGCAATGGTGCGAGGTCTTCACGCAGGCGCGGGCACTGGGCGCGGTGCAACTGGGCCTATCCGGCGGCGAACCGCTGCTGCGCAAAGATCTGGAAGCGTTGGTCGCGCACGCGCACAAACTCGGGTTCTACGTAAACCTGGTCACCTCGGGCGTCGGGCTGACCGACGCGCGGCTCGGCGCATTGCGTGCGGCGGGGCTCGATCACATTCAACTGTCGTTCCAGGATTCCACGCGCGAGCTCAATGATTTTCTGTCGAGCACGCGCACCTTTGAGCTGAAGCGCCGCGTGGCAGACCTCATCAAGGCGCACGGGTATCCGATGGTGATGAATTGCGTGATGCACCGCCACAACCTGCCGCACGTGAGCGCCATCATCGACATGGCCTTGGAGATCGGTGCAGAATATCTGGAACTGGCCAACACGCAGTACTACGGTTGGGCCTGGGAAAACCGTCTGGCGCTCATGCCCACCATCGAGCAACTGCGCGAAGCCGAAGCCGTGGTGAACGACTACCGCACGCGCATCGGCAACCGCTGCCAGTTGCTCTATGTGGTGCCCGACTACTTCGAGCAGCGCCCGAAGAAATGCATGAACGGCTGGGGCACGACCTTTCTGGGTGTCGCGCCCGATGGCGTGGCGCTGCCATGCCATTCAGCGCGCATGCTGCCGGGGTTGGACTTGCCTAACGTGCTGGACATGCCGCTGAAGACCATCTGGCAATCAAGCGCGGCGTTTCAGCGCTATCGCGGCACGCAGTGGATGCCCGACCCGTGCCAGTCATGCGACTCGCGCGAAGCCGATTACGGCGGCTGTCGCTGCCAGTCGTATCTGCTGACGGGCGATGCCGAACGCGCCGATCCCGTCTGCGGAAAATCGCCTGACCACGGCACACTGCAAACCGTCGTGCTGCAGGGACGCTTGGCGGCGATGGACCGCTTCGGCCAGATGCGGGATCACCGCGCTGATGCCATGTCGATCGTGTTCCGCACGGATGCCAACGCTCGACGATTGGCTTCGTCATAACGCAAAAAAGGGCCGGATATTGCCGGCCCTCTTCTTCTGCGCGGCCACGCAGGACTCCGAATCAGCGGCTCAACACCCATGCCACGAGTTGCTGCGCCTCTTCTTCCTTGAGGTTCGGATGCGGTGGCATGGGAATACGGCCCCATACCCCCTTGCCGCCCTCGCGCACCTTTTGTACGAGCCGCGCCGGCGCTTCTGCATCGCCCTTGTACTTGGCCGCCACGTCGGCAAACGCAGGGCCAACGATTTTGTTCTGCACGCTGTGGCACGAAAAGCAGCCGCTCTTGTCCGCCAAGGCTTGCATGTCTGGGGCGGCATATGCCGCCGCGCTGATGGCCGTCGACGCCAGCGTCAACAGCGAAACCATTCCTTTACGCATGATGTCCTTCCAACACTTCGTGATGCTGTCATAGGCCGTGCCGGGCGCCGCGCCGTTGGGGGCACTACCCGGCACGGTGCAACTCAGTTCTTGTGCAACTTGAACACCCAGACCGAACCACCCTGCTCCAGGAAGTTCACGCGCTTGGCCACTTCACCGCCCCACAGGGGCACTGCGCCGCCCCAACCGGAGACGACGGCAACGAACTGCTCGCCGTTGTCTTCCCATGTCACGGGCGGCGCGACGATGCCGCTGCCGGTCTGGAATTTCCACAGCTCCTTGCCGGTCTTGGCGTCCGCCGCCTTCAGGTAGCCCTCGGGCGTGCCCCAGAACACCAGCCCGCCGGCGGTCGTCATCACGCCACCCCACAGCGGCGCGCTGTTCTTGATCTCCCATTCCATCTTGCCGGTCTTGGGGTTGATCGCGCGCAGCGAGCCGATGTAGTCCTCATTGAGCGGTTTGATGGTGAAGCCGGCACCCAGGTAAGCCGCGCCCTTCTTGTAGCTGATCGGCTCGTTCCAGATGTCCATGCCCCACTCGTTGGAAGGCACGTAGAACAGTCCAGTCTGCGGGCTGTACGCCATCGGCATCTGGTTCTTGCCACCGAGGAAACCCGGCGCCGCAAACACCGACTGGCCCTTCTTGTCGTCGCCGGTCGCGGCGGCCGGATCGCCCGGGCGGTGGTCTGGCGAATAGTTCGGACGGCCCGTCTTCAGGTCGATGCTGGTCGCCCAGTTGACCTTCACGAACGGGAAGGCGTTGAGCAACTGGCCCGTCTTGGCGTCGTTCACGTAGAAGAAGCCATTGCGGTCCGCCTTGGCGCCTACGCGCTTGCCGTCCATGTCGAACGTGACGAACTCGTTCACGCCGTCGAAATCCCAGCCGTCGTTCGGGGTGTTCTGGTAGTGCCAGACGATCTTGCCGGTATCCGGGTCGATGGCGAGTGTGGATGACGAATAGAGGTTGTCGCCCTTGCGGATGTGGCTGTTCCACGGGCCCGGGTTGCCGGTGCCGAAGTAGACGAGGCCGGTTTGCGGGTCATACGTGCCGCCCAGCCAGGTCGATGCGCCGCCGGTCTTCCACGTCTCGCCCGGCCAGCTCGCGTTGAGCGTGCCAGTCATGCCGTTCTCGGTCTTGTTGCCATCCTTGTCGTACTTGTAGCCCATGTGGCCTTCGACGGTCGGGCGGGTCCAGATCAGCTCGCCGGTCTTGGCGTCGCGGGCTTCCACGCGGCCCACCACACCGAATTCGCCGCCTGACACACCGGTCAACACCATGCCTTTCACGATCAGCGGCGCAGCGGTGTACGAGTAGCCGGCGGCGTAGTCATCGATCTTCTCTTTCCAGACCACCTTGCCGGTGTCTTGGTTGAGCGCCACCAACTGCGCGTCCAACGTGCCGAAGATGACGAGGTTGTCGTACAGCGCCGCGCCGCGGTTCACCACATCGCAGCACGGCATGATGGCGTCGGGCAGGCGCTGCTCGTACTTCCAGAGCTTCTGGCCGGTTTTCAGGTCAATCGCATAGATGCGCGAGTACGACGCGGTGACGAACATCTTGCCGTTGTAGACGAGCGGCTGCGCCTCCTGCCCGCGTTGTTTCTCGCCGCCAAACGAAAACGACCACGCCGGCACGAGCTGGCTGACGTTCTTCGTGTTGATCTTGGTGAGCCCCGAAAACCGCTGGCCTTGCGTCCCCATGCCCCAGGTCAGCACGTCGCCAGAAGACTTGGCGTCGTTCTGGATCATGGCGTCTGTCACAGGGGGCGTTGCTGCGGCGGCGGTGAGCGTTGCCGTCAGGCTCGCCGCCGCCAGCGTGATCACGCGTAGTGTCCTCATCGTTGTCTCCTACCTCTCTGTTGTTGTCAAAGTCCGCTGATGCGACAGTCGCACCGCACGGCTCCTTGGCAAGTCCCATGCCATCTGGCAAACGCAGAGGCACCGCGGCATCGCGCGCGTTTGCGAGCGGTGTTGTGCTTCACGCCGCAACACATCCCTGTTCTGTTGCGAAAAAATGGAGCAGCCAGGTCGCGCCGCTCCAATGCCCTATTGCCATGCATATCGCACCCCAACCCACACGCTGCGCGGCGCACCCGGCGCAACAAACTGCACGTTGGCCGGGTTCGCACCGTTGAAGGTGTTGTTCGGCCCCGTGAAGGCATTCGCGCCCAGCACACCAAAGCTCTGGTAGCGGCGGTTGAACAGGTTCGACACCGTGGCGAACACCTGCAATTGCTTGGTCACCTGGTAGGTCGTATCCAGATCGGCGAGGAAATAGCCGGAGAGCTTGCCGTTGGCATCGGCGTTGTTCTCGTCACCACGCGCGTAGATGCTGCCGCGCCAGATCAGGTTGGTGCCGATCTTCCACTGGGGCGTGGCGGCGTAATCGAACCGGAGCTTGATGGTGCTCTCAGGAATGCCGGGGATGCGGTCTCCGGCTTTGATGTGGATATTGCCGTTGGCGTCCGCGCTGGAATTGCTGGGGCTGTGCTCGGTCCAGTCGGAGCGATAGGTCGCATTGACGTAGCTGTAGCTCGCGCTGATGCCCAGCGGCCCCACTTGCGTGTGAGCGGCCAGCTCAAAACCCTGCCGGCGCGTGCGGCCGACGTTCTGGAAGAAGCCCAGCGTGCTGGCCGCGCCGGCACTGACAAACTGGATGTCGTCGTCGAGCGTGGTGCTGTAGGCGGCGGCGCTCCACGTCGTGGCCTCGCCCGCGCGGCCGCGCATGCCGACTTCGAATGTCTTGGAGATGACCGGCTTGAGCGCCGGATCGGCAATGAAGTTGTTCGGCAACGAACACGGCGCGGCGGGGTCTGCACACGCCAATTCGATGGCGGTGGGTGCACGCATGCCTTCGTTGTACGTCGCGTACACGGTCAGCTTGGGCGTCGGGTTCCAGTTCAGCCCGATGGCAGGATTGAAGCGCGAGAACGTGTGGTCGCCATCGAGCAGCGGTTGCGCGCCGCTGGCATCGCGGATGACGGCGCGCGCCCAGTTGTAGCGGCCCGCCAGCGTGAGCGTCCACTGCTTGCTGAGCGAGAGCGTGTCGTTGAAATACACGCCGAGGTTGCCGTTGCGCGTCTTCGCATTGGTGGTCTGGTTAACGTCACCGATGCCGACCGACGCGCGCGCATCCGTAAAGAAGGCGTCCTGCGAGCCCTGCGTAAAACCCGAGTTGGCAAAGTCCGCCGCCGCCCCCACCACGAGCTGGTTTTCCATGCCAGCGAGGGTGCTCATGCGTGTCAGTTGCACGCTGGCGCCGTAGCTGTCGGTGGAGATGACGGACTGCGCGTTGTGCGACTGCACCGTATCGACATCGCCATTCGCATCCACACTGCCGAAGTCCTCATTGACGTTGCTGCTGAGGTTGGCGTTGCGGAAATGCCGGTAGTAGACATTCGCGCTCAGTTGCAGATCGTCGTTCAGGAAGTGGTCGCCCGACAGCGTGATGTAGACCGTGCTGTTCTTGTTCGTGTCGGGAAACGTATACGCCTGCGCCGGGTTGCTCAGGAACGCGCGCGGAAGCGTTTGACTACCCTGCAGCGTGTTGTCGGCGCCGCCCATCGACAGCGACAGCGTGGTGTCGGCGCTGGTGTAGCGCAGCTTGCCGAACGCCTGGCGCACGCGGCTGGCGTTGTGGTCGGCCCAGCCGTTGTCGTTCAGGGCACTGGCGCTAACGTAGTAATCAAGGTTGGCGCCAATCGTGCCGCCCTGCTCGGCCTGCGCGGACTTGCGCCCCCACGAACCGCCGGAGACTTCTGCGGAACCGCCCGGATTCTGCTTGCCGTTCTTGGTGGCGATGGTGATGGCACCGCCCAGCGTGTTGAGCCCGTAGGTCGGGTTCGAGCCTGGGATCAATTGGATGGTGTCGATCGCCATGCGGGGGATCAGGTCCCAGTTCACCACGTCGCCGAAAGGCTCGTTGGCGCGCACGCCATCCACGAACACCGACAAGCCTTGCGGCGTGCCCAGCACCGGCGATGCGGTAAAGCCGCGATAGTGGAGATCCGTCTGATACGGGTTGCCCTGCACTTCGTTGATGTCGACGCTGGGCAGGTTTTTTTCGAAATCGTCGGTGAGCACGGTGCGGTGTTGCGCGCGCAGATCGCTGCCGCGCAGGGTCTGCACGTTGGCCGACACCTGCGACAGCGGCGTGCCGATCCCCAGCAGCGGCGTGGTGCCGATCACCGTGGTGGTGGCGAGCGTGAGCGTTGCGTCTGTGGCAGGCGGGGGTGTCTGCGCCAGCGCGAGGCCTGGGCCACAGGCCACGGCGCTTGCGTAACACAGGCGCAGCACGGCACGGCGTGGCCGATGCTGCGGCACGTTGGGGCGGCTCATAGCCGTGTCTCCGAATGATTTTTGACCTAGGTTCTTTGACCTGTGGGTGCGCTGGCAGGCGCGCGATAGTCCACGACCACGCGCCTGCTGCCTTTGCTGCAGACTGCTACACCATCAGAAGAAGCCCAGCGGGTTGACGTCGTAGCTCACCAGCAGGTTCTTGGTCTGCTGGTAGTGGTCGAGCATCATCTTGTGGGTCTCGCGGCCCACGCCCGACTTCTTGTAGCCGCCGAATGCCGCGTGCGCGGGGTACAGGTGGTAGCAGTTCGTCCACACACGGCCCGCCTTGATGGCACGGCCCACGCGGTAGGCGCGGTTGATGTCGCGCGTCCACACGCCGGCGCCCAGGCCGTACTCGGTGTCGTTGGCAATGTGGATGGCCTGCGCCTCGTCCTTGAAGGTCGTCACGGCAATCACCGGGCCGAAGATCTCTTCCTGGAACACGCGCATGCTGTTGTTGCCCTTGAGCAGCGTCGGCTTGATGTAGTAGCCCTTGGCCAGATTGCCAGGCAGCACTTCCACGTCGCCGCCGACCAGGCATTCGGCGCCTTCTTCCTGCGCGAGCTCCAGGTAGCTGCGGATCTTGTAGAACTGCTGCTCCGAGGCTTGCGCGCCAACCATCGTTTCCGTGTCCAGCGGATCACCGCGCTTGATGGCGGCCACCTTGGTCATCACCGCATCCATGAAGCGGCTGTAGATGGATTCCTGCACCAGTGCGCGCGACGGGCACGTGCAGACCTCGCCCTGGTTGAAGAAGCCCAGCACGAGGCCTTCGGCCGCCTTTTCGATGAAGCTCGACTCGGCCTGCATGATGTCTTCAAAGTAGATGTTGGGCGACTTGCCACCCAGCTCCACTGTCGACGGGATGATGTTTTCGGCCGCGCACTTCAGGATGTGCGAGCCCACCGGCGTCGAACCCGTGAACGCGATCTTGGCGATGCGCTTGCTGGTGGCCAGTGCCTCGCCAGCTTCCTTGCCGTAGCCGTGCACGACGTTCAGCACGCCTGCCGGCAGCAGATCGCCAATCAACTCCATCAGCACGTTGATGCCCAGCGGCGTTTGCTCGGCCGGCTTGAGCACGATGCAGTTGCCGGCGGCCAGTGCGGGCGCCAGCTTCCACGCGGCCATCAGCAGCGGGAAGTTCCACGGGATGATCTGGCCAACCACGCCCAGCGGCTCGTGGATGTGGTACGCCACGGTGTGCTCGTTGATCTCGGCCGCCGAGCCCTCTTGTGCGCGGATGCATCCGGCAAAGTAGCGGAAGTGGTCGGCCGCCAGCGGGATGTCGGCGGCCAGCGTTTCGCGCACAGGCTTGCCGTTGTCCCACGTTTCGGTCACGGCCAGCAGTTCGAGATTCTGCTCGATGCGGTCGGCAATCTTGAGCAGGATCAGCGAGCGGTCTTGCACCGAAGTCCGGCCCCATGCATCGGCGGCGGCGTGAGCGGCGTCGAGCGCGCGTTCGATGTCTTCAGCGGTCGAACGCGGGAACTCGGCAATCACCTCGCCCGTCACCGGCGTGGTGTTGGTGAAGTACTGGCCCTTGACCGGCGCAACGAACTCGCCGCCGATGAAGTTGCCGTAGCGCGGCTTGAACGAAACGATGGCGCCGGGCGTGCCGGGATGTGCGTAACGCATGGGGTGTCTCCTGATGTGTGAGTGACGACGTCAGCGCTGCGGTATGCGCGGTATTCGCTGTGTCCGTGCTGACTCTGCAAAAGGCGGGCCATCCCCGGATGTGGGTGTGCTGAGCGCCGGGCAATCGCCGTTCTGCCTTGCGCGTTCGTGAGGGTGCTCCAGAATGCAACACTCACTGTTCCAAAGCGCAACGCTCAAACCGCTTGTGCGCAGGCTCTGGAGCACGCGCCGCGTGGCATGACTTTCGCAGTGCCACCGGTTGCCCTGAACCCGACAAGAACACAATGAGACCGGCGTATCCCCAAGCCACAGCCTTCGCGCGTGGCTGTGCCATTGCCGCATTGGCCCTTGCTTGGCTGCCATGGCCCACATGGGCCGAGCCCAACGCCAGGCCCAACGCTGACCCAGCAGGCTCGCCGCTATGGCAGGCCATCCATCAGGAACTTCTGGGCAATGCGCCGGCCATGTTCGACAACCATGTCCGCGTGACTGGCCCAGCGTTTGCCGAAGACGCTATGCAGGTGCCGATTGCTTTTGATGCTTCGGCGCTTGGCAAGGTGGAACGCATCGTTGTGGCAGTGGACCGCAACCCGATCCGCCAGGTGCTGGCGTTCGAGCCGATGCGGGCACGGCCTGCGCTGTCGTTCCGGTTCAAGCTGCAGGAGGCATCGGCGGTGCGCGTGGCGGCGCGCACGCCAGATGGCGTCTGGCATGTCGGCACGTTGATGGTGGATGCCACCGGCGGCGGCTGCACACTGCCCGGTGCCACGCGCCAGAACGCCACCTGGAGCACCACGCTGAACCGGGTCGAATCGCGCGTGTTTCCCGGCTTCAACGGTGCAGGCGCGCGCATCCGGCTGCGCGTGATGCACCCGATGGATACGGGCCTCGTCGCCAGCATTCCGTCGTTCCATATCGAACGGCTGGAACTGCTGGATGCGAACCGTCAGCCCCTGCTTCGGCTGGCGCTGCACGAACCCGTGGCGGAGAACCCCATCTTCTCGTTCGACTTTGACGGCCCCGCCGAACGGGGTGTCTCGGTGGTGGGCGTCGACAACAACGGCAACCGCATCCGCGCGCAGGTGACGCCATGAGCCGCAGGCTTGTTCTGTTGCTATACCTCTTCATGCTGCCCGTCGGCGTGCGGGCCGAAAGCCTGGATTACCACCTCGTGCCACGGCAGGTGGCGCCAGATGTCTGGGTCTTCGAAGGCGCCAATGCCGATTTCGCACCCGGCAACGGCTGCAACATCATCAACACCGGGTTCATTGATACCGGCGACGGCGTGCTCGTCATCAACACGGGGCCGTCCGCGCTGTACGGCGCGCAGCAGCGCCGCGCCATCGGCCGGGTCACCTCGGCGCCGGTGCGCTGGGTGCTCAACCTGAATCTGCATCCGGATTACTTTTTCGGTAACCAGGCCTATGCGGATGTTGGCGCGCAGGCGCTGCCGGGCACCATCACCGGGACGCAACAGGAAGGCGCAGCGTATGCCGACAACCTCTACCGCCTGTGCGGCAACTGGATGCACGACACCGTGCCCACGCCGCCCACGCAGCCGTTGACGCCTGGGCAGCACACCTTCGGCCGCCACCGCATCGATCTCATCCGCCTCGATGGCCATACGGGCGATGACCTTGTGCTGGTGGACCGCACCAGCGGCGTGGTGTTTGCGGGCGGCCTCGCCTTTCGCGATCGGATTCCGACGACGCCACATGCGGACCTCGCCCGCTGGCTCGCAAGCCTGGACGCACTCCAGAGCATCGTTGCGCGGAGCGGTGCTCGGGTGCTGGTCCCTAGCCACGGCCCCGCGCTCGGCCACGCCGATGCCGTTGCGCAGACGCGCCAATATCTGCTGTGGCTGGACACACGGCTGCGTCGTGCGGCGGAAGAAGGACGCGATCTGGCCGAGGTACTCGCGATGCCGGTAGCACCCGAGTACGCCCGCTGGGGAGGCATGCCCGCCGAGTACGTGCGCAATGTCACGCGCTTCTACCCGCGCTATGAAAGCGCGGTGCTGGCGCACTGACATGGCCGAGGCGCGCGCACGTCGCCAGTGGATGCGGTTGATGTTTGCACTCACAGTCAACCCAGCGCTAAGCACACTGGCGGCACCGGCGCGCGTGTCGCTGGTGCCGTTGCAAACGGGCCTGTACGCGGCGCGCGCCAACAATGCCGAAGCCACCCGCATCAACGCCGGCGAAGTCGTGCCGACGCTCGTGCACATCACCGGCAACGGCGTGCTGGTGGTTGACCCGGGCCCGCACCTTCATTGGGGCAACCGGTTGATTGCCGCCATCCGCCACCTCACCGCCGAGCCGATCCGCTGGGTGGTCAACACCCACGCTCACCCTGAGCACGTGCTGGCCAACGCTGCGTTTGCGCAGTTGCGACCGCGCCCGGCGTTTCTGGCGTCGGAGGCGACGGCTACCCTCATGCGGCAACGTTGCGACACGTGCCTCGCCAGGCTCACCCGCATGCTCGGCGAACGCGCGATGCGTGGCACACAGATCGTCATTCCCGAACCCGCGCTGCGCGACGGCGACTGGTTGCACACCGGCAAGACAGCGTGGCAGGTGCACATTCACCCGGCGGCGCATAGTGCTTCCGATACGACGCTGTATGCGCCGCAGCGGCGCGTGTTGTGTGCGGGTGGACTGGCATATCAGCAGCGCGTGCCCGATCTACAGGAAGGTTCGCTGCTTGGCTGGCGGCTTGCGCTGCGGGCCCTCGCGCAGTTGCCGACTGACATCGTTATCGGCACGGCCATCGGCTCGCCTGCGCAAATGCTGCAGCCGACGCTGTCGTATCTCGATGCGCTCAACGCGTCGATTGCCGACGCCATTGCGGCGGGTGGAGACGGCGCCCACGCGCTCGATTACGCACCGGGCCTTGCGTACCGCGACTGGCACAACTTCCACCCCCGGCATGCACTGAACGTGGCGCACGCCTGGCGCGAGCTGGAAAACCGCTGGATGGAGAACGCGCCGCTGAGGTAGGCGCAGCGCGCTGTTCCATGGCTGAACAGCCATCGAGACACCTGTTGCACCGAGTGTTTCGTCTCACCACACCACAGCATCCCGCGAGCAGCGCGCAAACGTTATTCAAAACACTGCAACACCTGCGAACGCAAAGCAATCGGTTGCGAACGCGATGGTATGCATATTGCGATGCCCCGCCCGGCGTCAAGCACGGCTCGTGCAACGGCGCCGACCCCAAACAAGCCCGCGCCACACCTGCCGGGCTGACTACACGAAAACCACAAAGGCAATACGGAGACGACATGCAGAGCAAACACCTTCGCGGCGCGTTCCTGGTGGCGAGCCTGGGCTGCGCGGCAAGCGGCGCCCTGGCGCAGTCCTCAGTCACGATCTACGGCACCATCGATGCCGGGCTGCAATACCGCAACCACAGCGCCGACAACACCGGCAGCCTGACGGAGATGCGCTCCGGCGGCATCAGCCCAAGCATCTGGGGGCTCAAGGGTGTGGAAGACCTGGGCGGCGGGTTGAAGGCCACCTTCAACCTCGAAGGGCACTACAGCAGCGACACGGGCACGCTCACTACCGGCCCCGGCTTCAGCGCGCAACTCTTCCGCCGGCAGGCGAACGTAGGCCTGAGCGGCAACTGGGGCACCGTCACACTGGGCCGCCAATACAGCCCGGCGCTCATCGGCACCATCGGCACCGAAGCGCGCGGCTTCAAGGAGCAGTTCTCCAACCTGTTCGGCTGGGCCTACAACCAGCTAGCCGCACCCGCCAACGCCTTGGGTGCCGGCACCAACGCCGGTAATGACATCGGCGTGTTCACGGGCAACACAGTGCAGTACTCGAACAACGTCGGACCGGTGTGGCTGGGCGTGGCGTACTCGCTGGGCGAGGCTGCTGGCAGCTTCAAGAAGGGCAACGAGGTTTCGCTGGGGGCCACGTACACCGGGCCTGTGGTGGTGGGCCTCGGGTATCAGTCGATGGCGGACAGCAACACGGGCGAGACGCTCAGCCGGTTGTGGAGCGCGGGCCTGGCCGTGCCGTTCAGCGCCTTCACAGGCAAGCTCAACTTCATCGGCGTCACCAACAATGCGCCGAGCGGTGCGCGTGTCTCCGACGTCAAGTCGATCGGCGCGGGGCTCGACTACACATGGAGCGCAAGCAATACCGCCACACTCGCGGGCTACTACAGCAAGTACGAAAGCAGCGCGCACAACAGCTCGACCAAATCGATCGTGCTGAGCAACGACTACGCGTTCTCCAAGCGCACCACGCTGTATGCGCAACTGGTGTACGTGGATGCGGGTACGGTCGGCGCGGCGGATCCGTTGGAAAACCTCAAGACCTCCATCGTGGCGGGCGGAACGGCGCCAGGCATGAAGACGTTGCTGGCCGGCGTTGGGCTGAAGCATTCGTTCTGATGCACTGACGAACACAAAAAGCAAAAGCCCCTCGGCGATGAAACCGAGGGGCGTTATGCGTACTGCCGATCAGAACTTGTGGCGCACGCCCAGCATCACGCCCAATCGCGAGTTGTTGCCGTACGTGTTGCCCGAGTTGTTGAACGCAGCCGCGCTGTTCAACGCCACCCACGCGCCCTGCAGGTGGGTGTAGTCGATTTCGGCATACACATCCGTGCGCTTGCTGAACGCGTAGTCGAGCATACCGGCACTGGTCACGCGCTTGCCGCTGTCGCCGAGGTGCTTCATCCAGTCGTATTGCACCGTACCGATGAAGCTCAATGCGCCGGTCAGCGGCACCTTTGCGCCAACGTAAGCGGCCTGGTTCTTGTAGTCCGCCACGTCGAGTCGGTTGTTGGTATACCCCAGGTACCACGTGGCAATGGACGTATCCAGCTTGCCCCCGAAGCCCCACACCGTCTGCTTGCTGGCCAATGCTGCCGGCACCGCACCGAAGAACGCCGAAGACACATCCCGTGTGACCTGGTACACCGCGCCCACTTCTGCCGGCCCCATGCTGTAGACGATGGAGCCTGCGCCGGCCGAGCTCTTACTGAAGCTGCCCGCCGCCTCGCCAAACGTCCACGCGCCGGCCAGTTGCAGCCCGCCGAACGACTTGATGTACTTGACCGTGTTGTCATAGCGCAGGCCGGTGTAGTTGCCGCCCTGGTAGCCGACGATGGAGTTGTTGGCAAACGCCATCGCCTCGTACGACGACAACACCTCGTGCGCCAACGTGTATTGGCGGCCGAGGTACAGCTTGCCGTAGTCGTTGCTCTCCAGTCCGACCACCGCCGTGCGGCCAAACAGGCGCCCGCCTTGCTGGCTGCTGCCGGTATCGGGCGCAAAACCCGATTCCAGAATGAACATGGCCTTGGTACCGCCCCCCAGGTCTTCGGTACCGCGCAAGCCCCAGCGGCTGCCGGTGAGCACGCCATCGGTCATCTGCAGGTTGTGATTGCCTGCCGCGTTTTCGTGCGTGCTGTAGCGGATCGTGGTGTCGATCAGCCCGTAGAGCGTGACGCCACTTGTGGCTTGTGCCGCTGCCGGCAGGCTCGTGGCGCCGAGCACCAGTGCGGCCAGTGTTGTTTTGTTCATGATTCCTCCGTCTCCTCTTTTGATGTCATGGAGTTGCGTGTGCGCCGGCTGCCCGCGCAGCCGGATTGGGTTGAAGCGGCCCACGGCTGCACCGGCCGTGGTCGCCCGTGATCGGGGTTATTGGTCTGCCGGTGCGGCGCTGCGGCTCAGCTGCGCTTGCACGGCCATGCGTACGGCGGCGTTGGCTGCGCCGTAGCCGAGGTAACCGTTGCGCTGAACGAGTTCAAAGAAGAAGCGCTCGCGAAAGGGTTCGGTGTAGGTGTGCAGAAAATCGCCGTGCGCGTCGCGGTCGTAGAGCAGGCCGTCGTCGTGCAGGCGTGTGAGCAGCGCGTCGTCCAGCCCAAGGCGGGCGGCAACATCGTCGTAATAGTTCCCGGGCACATGCTGCAGGCGGGCTGCGGCACGATCGATGGCTTCGATGGTTTCGAACAGCCGCTCCGTGCGGAAGGCAACGTGATGCACCCCCGAACCGGCGTACGCGGCAATGAACCGCCCGGTTGCCGTGCGGCCGCTCTCCGACACGTTGAGCGGAATCCGCACGTTGCGGTCTGCGCTCACCATGGCGCGGCTCTTCACCAGGCCATACGGATCGGCAATCTCTTGCACCGCCTCGGCCTGCATGCCGAAGATGGCGCGGTAGAACAGCACAAAGCTGTCGAGCCGGTGTGCCGGCAGCGCCTGCGCTACATGGTCAATGGAAATGAGGCCAGTCGCATCCGCCTGCGCGGCGGGCTGCAAAACGAAATCGCTCTCGTAGATGCTGCGGTCTGCATTGCGATCGTCGATCAGATAGAGCAGCGTGCCGTCGGGCGCGCGCAGCGCAGGGATACTGCGCTCGCTCGGCCCCACCGGCCCGCGCCACTCCTGGCAGCACAGCGCCCGCGCGCGTTCCATTGCGCGCTCGGCGTCGTCCACCTTCAGGCCGATCGCGCAGACGGACGGGCCATGCAGCTCGAAATGCTCTGACGCCGCGCTGTCCTGCTCCATGTTCAGGATCACGTTGACGCGGCCCTGCCGATACAGGTCCACCGCCTTGGAACGGTGGTGCCCCGCGAAGGCAAACCCGAGCGCACGCAGCCGCGCCTCAAGCTCGCGTCCGGCGGTGGCATCGACCGCAAATTCAAGGAAGTCCACGCCGTCAAAGCGCGCCGCTGCAGGCAGCGTTGCCGCACCCGCTTCCGATTCCAACCACACGAGCGAGCGCATACCGTCCTGCGCCGTCGGCCGTGCGGGCGCGGAGCGGAACTCATCGTTGAACACTTCGAGCGACAGCGGGCCGGTGTAGCCCGCGTCAAGCAAGGTGCGCGCAAACTCCGTCACCGGCAGATCACCCTGGCCCGGGAAGTTGCGGTGATGGCGGCTCCACGACAGCACGTCCATCGACAGCTTGGGCGCATCAGCAAGCTGCACGAAGAAGAGCTTGTCCGCCGGCACGTCGTGCAACCCATCCAGCGTGTCGCCCAGCGACAGCGTGTGGAAGCTGTCGAGAATCAGCCCCAGCGCTGGATGGTCTGCCTGCTTCACGATCTGCCACGCCTGGCGCCACGTCCGCGTGTGGCGGCCCCAGGCCAGCGCTTCATAGCCCACGCGCACGCCACGCGGGGCGGCAAGCTCGGCCATCTGGCGCAGATCGTCTGCCGCGCGCGCGGGGTCGTCCACGGAGATGTCCTGCACATTGCTGCAGACGAGGATGTCCTGCACGCCCAGTTGCGCCATGACATCAAACTTGCGCTCGGCGCGCGCCAGGTTGCGGGCAAGCTGCTCGCGCGGCATCGCCTCGAAATCGCGAAACGGCTGGTACAGCATGATCGCCAACCCCAGGTCGGATGCCATCTGGCGCACGCTGGCCGGCGAGCCGTCGAAATTCAGCAGGTCGTTCTCGAAGATCTCGACGCCGTCAAACCCGGCCGCGGCGGCGGCTTCCAGCTTCTCGGGCAGCGTGCCGGACAGGCACACGGTGGCGATGCATTTAGGACGGGTTCCCAGGGTGGGCGAACTCAGGAGCGAATTCATGGCGATGCAGTGACGCGGCGTTCAATCGATGCCCGCAGCGTAGGTGGGCACCCCATCCACTCACAAGCGTCATTCGCGCAACAACGTGCGATGATCGTACAATCACGCGCACATATCGTTCGTTTCTAGGGTTATCGCCATGAAGAAGGAACCGTTGGATCGGCGCGACTGGATTGCCGGCTTGGAAAAAGGGCTCGCCATTCTGGAGGCGTTCGACCACGAACACCCCCGGCTGACCCCCACCCAGGCCGCCGAGCTGACCGGCCTCACCCGCACTGCCGCACGCCGCTACCTGCTGACCCTGGAACACCTCGGCTATCTCACCAGCGAAGGCACGCTGTTCAGCCTGACGCCGCGCGTGCTGAAGGTGGGCTGGTCGTATTTCGATTCCGCCCGGCTGCCGCGCACGGTGCAGCCGTTCCTGCAGCAGGTCACTGCCGCCGTCGGCGAAGTGGCCTACCTCAGCGTGCTCGACGATTGGGAACTGGTCTTCATCTCCCGCACCAGCACGAGCCGCGTCATGAGCACAGGCTTCGTGCTGGGCGCGCGCGTGCCGGCACCGCTGGCTTCGGCTGGCGTGTTGATGCTAGCCGCGCAACCCGAAGAAGACGTCAAGACCTGGCTGGAAACCTGTGTGCTGACGCCCTATACGCCGTACACCATCCTGCAGCGCGAACGCCTGCTCGACGAGATCCGCAAGGCAGGCCGCCAGGACTACGCCGTGGTTGAGCAGCAATTGCAGATCGGCGTGCGCGGCGTGGCCGTACCGCTGCGTGACCGCCATGGCAACGTCGTGGCGGCCTTGAGCGTGAACATGCAGATCGGCGAAGAAACCAGCGAGCAGGCCGTACAGCGTGTGCTACGGGTGCTCCAAGACACGGCGCTTTCGATCATGCGGGTCTTGTAATCGACTGCGCACCCCACCCCCGCCACGCCGCCTCCTCTTTTTCACAGCCCCGACCTCGGAAGACTCGGAAAAACCCTTGAGTCGTACGTTATTCGCACAGCGTTGTGCGATCATCGATCACCGCCCGCCGCCATTCGCTTGTGCCCTCCTAGGGTGCCGGACTACGCTGCGGTGCGTGTAACAGACACAGAGACACAGACGGCCCTTCAACACCGATAGGCCGCACAGATACCACTTGGAGACCACCATGACGGCAGCCGCCCACGAGCCCCAGGGCAAGCATCAGTCGAAGAAAGCCGCCGCCAGCGGCTGGATCGGCTCGGCGCTCGAGTACTACGACTTCTTTATCTACGCCACCGCAGCGGCGCTGATCTTCCCGCAGATCTTCTTTCCCAAGGGCGATCCGAAGACAGCCATCATCGCTTCGCTGGCCACGTACGGCGTGGGCTATGTGGCGCGGCCGATCGGCGCGTTCGTGCTGGGGCATCTGGGCGACACGCACGGACGCAAGAACGTGCTGCTGTGGTGCATGTTCCTGATGGGCATCTCGACAATCGGCGTGGGCCTGCTGCCGACCTACGATCAAGTCGGGCTGCTGGCGCCGACGCTGCTGGTCGTCATGCGCTTGATCCAGGGTTTTGCCGTCGCCGGTGAAATCTCCGGTGCCAGCTCGATGATCCTGGAGCACGCACCGTTTGGCCGACGCGGGTTCTTTGCCAGCTTTACGCTGCAAGGCGTGCAGGCGGGGCAGATTCTGGCGGCCGCCGTCTTCCTGCCGCTGGCGCACTACATGCCCGTCGAACAGTTCAACAGCTGGGGCTGGCGCATTCCGTTCCTGCTGAGCTTCGTGGTCATCATCGCGGGCTATGTCATTCGCCGTGAGGTGCACGAAACGCCGGCCTTTACCGCCGAGCAAAAGCAACAAGGCCGCCCCCGTTCCCCGGTTCTCGACGCCTTCAAATACAGCTCGCCCGACATGCTGCGCGTGGTCTGCATGGCGCTGATGAACGTCATTCCGGTGGTGGCGACCATCTTCGGTGCGGCCTATGCTGTGCAACCGGCGTACGGCATCGGCTTCGCCAAGGACATCTATCTGTGGATCCCCGTGGTGGGCAATATCGTTGCCGTGCTGGTGATTCCGTACGTGGGCGATCTGTCCGACCGCATCGGCCGCAAGCCGCCCATCATCATCGGCTCGCTGCTCGCCGGCCTGCTCGCGTTTGCGTATCTGTACGCCATCAGCATCAAGAACGTACCGCTGGCCTTTGGCATGTCGATCCTGATGTGGGGCGTGGTCTATCAGGGCTACAACGCGGTGTTCCCGAGCTTCTACCCCGAGCTGTTCCCGACCCGCACCCGTGTGTCGGCGATGGCGATTTCGCAGAACGTCGGCACCGCCATCACGGCCATGCTGCCGGCCATCTTCACGGCCGTGGCACCCCCCGGGTCTGCCAACATCTGGCTGACCGTGGGTGCCATTGCCTTTGGTGTGACGGTGGTCGCAGCTGTGGCCGCGCTGAGCGCCCGCGAAACCTATCGCATCCACATGGACGACCTGGGCCAGCCGAGCGCTCAGCCCGTCGACAAGGCCGAATATGCCCGCCAACGGGCCGGAGCCCTGGCCGCCTGAAACACGTAAGCGCAGAACCATGATCTCTGGAAAAACCACCCTCATCGCTCACATCGGCTATCCGACGGAGACCTTCAAGTCGCCGATGATCTACAACCCCTGGTTCGAGACAAAGTGCATCGACGCCGTTGTCATGCCCATGGGGGTCAAGGCTGAGGACTACGCGCAGAGCTTTGCCGCCATCTGCCGCTTCACCAATCTGCGCGGCGCGCTGGTCACCATGCCGCACAAGGTGACCACGGTGGACCTGGTGGATGAGGTCACGCCCGCCGTGCGCATTGCCGGCGCATGCAACGCGGTGCTCAAGCGCGAAGACGGCACGCTGCTGGGCGACCAGTTTGATGGCGCCGGCTTCGTACGCGGCGTGTTGCGCAAGGGGCGGCAGCTTGCGGGGGCACGCGTGTTGCTCTCCGGCGCGGGTGGTGTTGGTTCGGCTATCGCGGCCTCGCTGGCGGCGGCGGGCGTGGGCGAACTGGCCTTGTATGACACGCGTGCCGCGTCTGCGGAATCGTTGGCGCAACGCCTGCGCACGTACTACCCCGCGTTGGTCGTGCGCACGGGTTCGAACGACCCGGATGGCTTCGACGTAGTCGTCAACGCCACACCGGTCGGCATGAAGGAAGACGACCCGCTGCCCTTTGACGTGTCGCGCATCGCACCCAGCTGCTTCGTCGGCGAGGTGGTCATGAAGGCGGAATACACGCCGCTGCTGCGTGCCGTCCGCGACAAGGGTTGCGAAGTGCAGGTCGGCACCGACATGCTGTTCGAAATGATTCCCGCCTATCTCGAATTCTTCGGCTTCGGCACCGCCACCGCAGAGGAACTCAGGCACACTGCCGCCATTGCATACTGAGCACTTGGCGTTGCCTGAACACCGATGATTCGCCGCCCGCTGAGCTTTGCCCTGCTGCTGCCGTTGCTGCTCTCGGCACAGCCGGTGGCGACCGACAGCTATCTTCCCGCCCTGCCCGCCATTGCACAGGCATTGGGCTCGGCCAGCACCAGCCTGACGGTGTTCGCACTCGCCTTTGGTATTGGGCAATTGCCGATGGGCAGCCTGGCCGACCGCTTCGGGCGCCGGCACGTGCTGCTGGTGGGGTTGGCCTGCTACGCCGTCGCCGCGCTGGCCGGCGCATTGGCGGTGAGCGCCGCCATGCTGACCGCCGCACGCGCCCTGCAAGGCTTTTCCATGGCGGCCATCCTGGTGTGCGCACGTGCGGCGGTGCGCGATCTACACCCCGCCCGCGACGGCCCACACGTCATGGCACGCGGCCTCACGGGGTTGGGCTTCGTGGCGTTGGTGGCACCGATACTCGGTGCCTTTGTCGCGCAACATGCCGGCTGGCGCTGGGTGCTCGCGTGCATGAGCCTGTACGCCCTCGTGCTGTGGGTCATGTGCTGGCGTGGCTTTGCCGAAACCAAGCAGGCGCACCCGCAGCAGGCCGGTGGCGTACGCGAGATTTTTGCCAGCGCGGAATTCCGCCGCTGGGCGCTGCTGGCCGCCACCACCTACGCCGGCATCTTCTGCTTTCTGCTGCTCTCGCCGATGGTCTATATCGGCTATCTGGGACTCTCCCCCGCGTTGTACGGGTGGATACCGGCCGGCGGTTCGCTCGTCTACATCGTCAGCACCACCATTTGCCGACGCCTCTTGCGGCGCCAGAGCCTCGTGCGCACCGTGCAGCAAGGCGCCACGCTCAGCCTGTGCGGCGCCGGTATCCAAGGGCTGGGGTGCTGGCTCCTGCCCGGCGAGGCATGGCCACTGCTGCTCGGGCATGGCTTCTATTGCATGGGACACGGCATTCACCAGCCTTGCGGGCAAGCGGGCGCCGTCAGCGATCTGCCACACCTGGCCGGACGCGCCGTGTCATGGTCAGGCTTCATCATGATGCTGGCGGCGTTCTGCTTGGGGCAGACGGCGGCAGCCTTCGACGATGCATCGCACAGCCTCGGCGCCTGGCCGATGGTCGTGCCCATGATGATCGCCGGCACCGCGCTGACTTATATCGCCTTCTTCAGACTGCCGAAACTGCGGACTGCGGCGTAGCAAGGCCGCTGCGCCCGGAGGCGCGGGCCTCGCCTGCGCCCCCGCGCCCGTGGTACAAGACACGGTGTTCCATTCATTGTTTCGCCACAGGAGTTCAACCATGGCCCGCGATGCCGACCTGCCCTTCAAGACCGCCGGTCTGGAGTTCATCGAGTTCGCCACGCAAGAGCCGGCCTCGCTCGGCAGCATGTTCGCGTCGCTCGGCTTCAAGGCCATCGCGCGGCACGTCAGCAAGAACGTCACGCTGTACCGCCAGGGCGACATGAATTTCCTCGTCAACGCTGAGCCCGATTCCTTCGCGCACCGCTGGGCCGAGGAATACGGCGTCGGCATCTGCGCCATTGGCATCCGCGTGAATGACGCGCAGCACGCCTACGACCGCGCTGTCGAGCTGGGCGCATGGCCAGCGGAAGGCGAGCCCATTGGCCCGGCGGAGCTGGTGATCCCCGCCATCCAGGGTGTGGGCGATACGCACCTGTACTTTGTCGACCGCTGGCGCGGCAAGCACGGCGCCAAGGGCGGCCTGGGCGACATCTCCATCTACGACATCGATTTCCGCCCGCTGGACCCGGCCACCGCCCATGAGGACTGGCACCACGGCGGCGTCGGGCTGGCGCGCGTCGACCACCTCACGCAGACGGTGGGCGCCGGCCGCCTGCAGGACTGGATCGATTTCTACCGCAACCAGCTCGGCTTTCGCGAGATCCACGAATTGCACGCCAACTGGCACGTGGCGCCGGATTCGCGCGTGATGGTGTCGTCGTGCGGCACGATCCGCATTCCGCTGTATGAAGAGGGCACGCACCGCGCCCACCTGATGCACGCCTACCTGCCCGATCACCCTGGCGAAGGCGTGCAGCACATCGCGCTAGCCACCGACGACATCGTGCGTACCGCGGCCGCACTGGCCGCCAACGGCATCACCTTTGTCGAACCGCCGGCACACTACTACGACACCATCGATGCTCGCCTGCCCGGCCATGGGCTCGACATCGCAACGCTGCGTCGCTACGGCATCCTGATCGACGGGGAGGTCGTCGATGGCGTACCCAAGTTGTTCCTGCAGACGTTCGTCAGGCGCCACCCCGGCGAGATCTTTTTCGAGATCGTGCAGCGGCGTGGCCACCACGGGTTCGGTGAGGGCAACCTCGCCGTGCTGACGGCCGCCATGGGCGCGCCGTAAGCAGCTAGGCGACCGTTACGACAGCGACGTCATTCGGTCTGCCCGGTGCGCGCGAAGATGTCCCAGGTGGCCATGAACAGCGCAGCGACCAGCGGCCCGATGACGAAGCCCGTGATGCCGAACAGCTCCATCCCGCCCAGCGTGGACACCAGCACAACCCAGTCGGGCATCTTGGTGTCCTTGCCGACAAGCAGCGGACGCAGCAGGTTATCCACCAGCCCGATCACGCCGCCGCAGAAGGCGACCAGGATCACGCACTTCCACACCGAACCGATCATCAGAAAGTAGATCGCCACCGGCACCCACACCAGGCTCGCGCCAATCGCGGGCAGCAGCGACAGAAACGCCATCAGGGCGCCCCACAGCACCACGCCGCTGATCCCCAGCGCCCAGAAAATCAGGCCGCCCAGCGCCCCCTGTACCAGCGCCACGACAATGTTGCCCTTGACGGTGGCACGCACCACCGTCGTGAACTTGCTCAGCAGCAGTTGCTTGTGCTCTTCATCCAGCGGCAACGCCCGCCGCACACGGTTGCCGATCTCGCCGCCATCGCGCAGCAGAAAGAACACCATGTACAGCATCACCCCAAAACCGACCACAAACTGGAACGTGTTCTGCCCAATGCTGAGCGCCTTGGCGGCGGCAAACTGGCTGATCTGCGCAGCGCCGTCGGTGAGTTTTTTCTGCAGACCGGCAATGTCGGCCAGGCCCGATTTGGCCAGCAGGTTCTGAATCGACGTGGGCAACGCCTGCATGCCCTGCTGGAAGTACGCGGCGTAATTCAGCTTTGCGCTCTGGATTTCCTGATAGGCCATCGTGATTTCCTGCACGATGGTTGCCGCCACGAACACCAGCGGCAAAATCACGATCACCACGATCAGGGTCAGCGTGACCAGCGCGGCAAGATTGCGCCGCTTGCCGAAGCGCGCCGCCAGCCAGCGCTGCACGGGCTGGAACAGAATCGCCAAAATCGCCCCCCAGAACACCGCGCCCACAAACGGCGACAGAATCCAGCCGAGGCCGATGGTGACGGCGCCGAGCAGGAGGTAGAAGAATTTTTGGCGGTCAGTTCTGCTATCCATGATGGCCGTCGCGTGAAGGTGAGTCTGATGGCCCGGCACGACACCGGGCGGTCGAAACCGGAGTGTGCCCGCAAAGCGGGGGTTGTCATAGGTGCCGCAATCAGTGTGCGCGAAGGCGCTGCGGCCCGTGGCAAGCGTGCATGCGCTTAATGACGGGTAGATGAGACCGATTGACGATTGACGGGCCAGAAAAACAAAAACCCCGTAAGTCGGAGACCTACGGGGTTTTTGGCTACTGCTGGCGGAGAGGGTCCTTTTCGAACCCTCCCTAGCATCCCGCTAGGGCAGTGTTCAGCGGGCCGGGCTGAACACCTTATTCAAGGCCCTGAGCGGATTCTTAAAAGACACTGCGTGTTCCAGGCGGTCGCGGAGTTCCTTGTCCGTGATCGTTTCCCACGCGCAAAGGGCTAGCCCTTTGGTGACTGGAACCTTTGCCATTTCGCAGAGTTTGACGATGGCGTCAGGTCCGACGTGGCCTCGCTTCCGCCACGTTGTCACAACGCTCGATTGCGACAAGCCAAGCTGTTTGGCAACCCAGTAGTCGCTATTAGCTCCCTTCGCTCGATCAAGAATTTCAATTGTGCTTTTCATGGCGCATACCTATCATGCTGACACGTACATATCACCATGACATGCACGTCGATCCGATAACTATCGGTTCGTTAACCATACACCAATTTGCTCATTCGTCGGAGCCACCATGTCGAACACTCAAAAGCTGACCATCATCGCTATCAACAGCCGCAACGGCGTCTCTGCCAAGACCGGCCGACCGTACTCCATGCACGAAGCGCAGTGCATCTTGACCGAAGGTGTCCCCGACGCGAACGGCGTCGTTTCCGAGCAGTTGAAGGTTGGCCGTGTGAACGTCGCCGACGAGCTCAAGGACACCACGCCCGGCGACTACGTGGCCGACTTCAAGCTGTTCGTCTCGCGTGATGGTGAGTTGGTTGCACGCATCGTCGGCTTGAAGGCGCTGAACATGCGCCCCGCTGCCAACGCACCGAAAGCGCAAGCCGCTGCATCGTGATCATTCTGCATAACGCTAAGCCTGCGGAGGGGATGACCCTTCGTGGGCTTTTTCAGTTAACGGGGGTCGTGATGGTTGATCCGCATGACAAGAGGACGTTGCCTCTGCCTGAGGTTGTGAGTGAGTTGCGGTTTTCGCGTTGGATGTTTCTGAACGCTGTGGCTCAAATGCGCCGTCGTCGTCCTTACGGTGATGAGTGGGTGTCGGACATGTACGCAGATTCTGCGGCGTGGTGGTTGTGTTGCCTTGGAGGTCTCGCCTCGCAATGGTGATGAGTGCGCAAAGCAAGCGGGTTGCGGTCGCGGGATTGGTGCTGAGTGGTTTCACGTTTGTCTGCGGCTTCGGTGTGGGCATTAGTGCGTGGATGGCATCCGACTATTTCCGCGCCGTCGTTTGGTACTTCCTCAACAGGTGGGGTTCGTGATGCTGAATTTTCTGCTTGGCTACATCGTTGGTTCCGCTTCTTCGCAATCGTCTGTGCCTGCTACGCCGGTTTCTCCGGAAGAGGCGGTCTTGTGGACCGGTTTCTTGATCGTCGGTGCGCTGCTGCTGTTTGGCGTCTTCATGCGTTCGGTCAAGCGAGGTCTGTGATGGACGATTTGGCGCTCAGTGATGTTGTTGGTTTCGTTGTTCTTGCTGTCGCGCTGTACGCGGTGTTGTGCTTTATCGGGGTGATGTGATGGATGAATGGAAGCGCATTGCATGGTTGGTGGCGGGCATCGTGCTCGGTGCGGGCTGGGCGTATGCGGCTTCTTGGCACTGGCTGCATGACGTTGACACGCGCGATGAGTTGGATCGTGCAACGGCGCAGGTTTCGTATCGATAAGGGGCGGACGTGGGTATCTCCGATTGGTTATCCGGCTTGTTCGATGACGGTGTGTCAGACCGAGAGGAATACCTGCTTGCCGCTGACGAGATGCAGGGCAAGCGTGAGCGTGCTCAGCGGAAGTTGGATGCGGCGAATCGTGAGGCTGATCGTGCGTCGGAGCGACACACAGAGGCCATGGATCGTGAGTACGCCGCAACGCTAAAGATGTCGCTCGTTGCTGATCGCCTCGTTGTCGTCACTGACCGGTTGTGGGCGGCGGACAAAAACGGCGGGATGGACCCGGGGATGAAGCTGGCGAACTGGGATGACGAGGCCGAAGAGTTAGCGAGCATTTCGCATGGTCTGGAAATGCTGTCGCAACGGTTTGAAGAGCAGCGCGAACAGGCAGAGGCTGACGCGAGGGAGTGGGAGCGCAAGGCGTGGATGGCGATAGCGCGGGGCAATGAGCTAGAGGAACAGGTTAGGCGGTATGGCGAGCAGTACGACCAAGCGATAGAGGCGGCTGGGCTTTAAGGGGAAGCGTATGAGCTATGACGGTTTCATGGTGCTGGCGGTGGGCTTCGTTGCGGTCTGCTTCTGCCTCGGATTCATTGCGGGGAATACTCGATGACGTACAGCGCTTCCGACCTTGCGACGTATGCAGGCTTCTGCATGTTGTTCTTTTTCTCGGGCTGGTTGATCGGGTCGCTGTTTCGCCTCGGTCGCAAGCTGCTCGATTTGTTTTGACCGGTTGTCGGGCCAAGCCGGGTCATTTTTCCAACCGGCCCATTTTGGAGGTGAATCATGAAGGTGAATCTGGAAGGTGTGAAACACAAGCTGCTGCTCGCGTCGGTTGCGGTGGCGGGCATGGTCGGCGCTGCTGCTGCGCGCGCTGATACCACGTTCGATTTTCCGACCGCGATGCAACCGGTTTTCGACAGCACCACGTCGAACGCCACGGCGCTCGGTACGAAGGCCATCGCTGCTGCGGTCATCGTGTGGGGCATCTACATCGGCTTCCGCATTGGCCGCAAGCTGGTCAACAAGGTGGCGTGATGTTCCGGCCCGCGAAGCTAGCTCCCCTGGCTCTCGCGGGCCTTTTGTTTTTGAGCGCGTGTGGCACGCCGTTGGACCCTCAATATGAGCGCATCTATGTCTGTCAGAAAGCGGATCATTTTTGTGTTTGGCGCAAGGGTTGAACGCCTCCGGCTGGTGCTATTTGCACTGGCCGTTTTTCTTTGCGGCTGGTCGTTGTCGTCGTCCGCCACGGTCACGGGTGGTGGTCGCATGGGCGCGATCTCGTGGGACTACGAACGGATGATGAATCAGACCATTCGTGCGCTGAACTCTCCGGCTGGTATCGCGATGGATGCGAACGGCGTTGTGCGCATCGGCTATGCAGGCAAGCGCATCGGGCAGATTGCGATGACGGAAACTGCCGCTATTGGGCTCGGTGATATTGCTGCTGTTGCTGCGCGCTCCGTCAACCCGGCAATGATTGCGTTGATGGTTGGTACGCTTGCAGTGGAAGGTTTGCAGCGTTGTATGCAGAGTCAGTCGGGGTGGTGTAAGCCGGGGCAGGTCAATAAGAGTCAGGGTGACGCTGGGTTCAACGGCCAGGGATGGTCTGGTCAGCTTTCTGGAGGTCCGCCGCGTGCTACGGGAGATAGTCCGCAATCTGCTTGTCAGGCTGTTGTCGATGCGTTTTCTTCGTACTGGAAATCGACGGGCTTTACTGCTGGCGCTGTGACGCCGCGTGCTGATGGGTCGTATTACTGTCCATTGGTGTGGCCTGATGGGATTAGTTACTCTGGTGCTGTTATCAGTTCGGATGCTGCATGTGTTTCTGGTTATGTGCAGTCTGGTGGAAAGTGCGTTCCTGATCCGAGCGTCAAGGTTGATCCGGTGCCTGTGGCATATCCCGATGTTGCTGCTGCCTGGAATCGTCAGATGGCCGCCAACCCTACGGGACTGCCCGATTATTGGCACGCCATGACGCCCGATGAGCAGGCGCAAGCTGCGTCGAACGCGCAGAATCAGACGCCTCAGATTAACGGCACCGATACCGTGAGTGATCCGGCTGCGAAGACCAGTACGGACACGCAGACTAAGCCCGATGGCACGAGCGAGACATGTACGACGACGACGGGCGTTCGTGTGCAGGCTCGGCCTAACACCAGTGCGACGGCTGGCGATTCGCCGCTCAACTATCAAGGCACTACAACAACCACGCGTAGTTGTCCGTCCTCTGGCACTACCACAACGACGAACGGCCAGGACAGTGGTGATACCGGCACGAAAACCGGTGGTGGTCCGGCTAGCGGTGTGACTGGCGGCGGTGGTGCTGCTCCCAAGGTAGAGTTGAAGACCTGCGGTCTGGCTGATACCGGGCCTTGCAAGATTGATGAGAGCGGCACGCCGACGGTTGCCGATGGCAAAGCTGCTGTTGCCGCTGCACAGTCGGATTTGACGCAGGCTCGTCAGGATGCTCAAACGAACTTCACCAGTGTGAATGCGGGTCGTGCGTTCGATTTGCATATGCCCCACTTGTTGCCGGGTGGGACATGCCAGCCGGTGGAGTGGTTTTCGTGGGGCTCGTGGCGTGGCAGTTGGGACCCGTGCGACTCGATGGCGTATGTCCGCACGTTGCTGTCGTGGCTCTGGTACACGCTCGCAGCGATCTACATCTGGAACCGTACTGCCAGCGCTAATGCTGGCGCGCAATGATCGGAGGTCGTTATGCCTTTGCTCGCTAGTTTGATGGTTGGCCTGTTTGGTTCGCTCGCAGGCTTCTTTGCAAAATTTTTCGCTGAGAAGGTCGCGTTTGCGTTGGCCGCGGTGGCGGCGTTTGCGACCCTCACCACGGGCATGATTGCGGCGTCTGGGATTGCGATGCAGGCTTTGCTGCAGTCGTTTCCTACGGGGCTCGGTACGGCCCTGGATACCGCGATGTGGTTGCTCGGCGCAGATAGCTTGAACGTTGCGCTGGATGCGGCGTTTGCTGCTGATGCAGCGATCTTTCTGTACCGCTGGGGTGTGGGCAATATCAAGATGGTTGCGAGCGCGTGATATGCCGATCTACATCATTACAGGCCGGCTCGGCTCTGGAAAAAGTCTTGCGACGGTGGGCCGCATTCGCGATCTGTTGGCCGAAGGTCGTGCGGTGGCCACAAACCTCGATCTCGATCTGGAAAAGCTGTGCGGCTCGAAGGCGAAAACACCGCGTGTCGTGCGGCTACCGGACAAGCCGACGGTGGCGCATCTGGAAAGCCTCGGTCGTGGGAACGACAGCTACGATGAAACGAAGAATGGCGGCATCTTTCTCGATGAGGTGTCGCAGCTACTCAATGCGCGTAACTGGCAGGACAAGCGTCAACAGGACGTGATCGACTGGCTCGTGCATAGTCGAAAAAAAGGCTGGGATGTGTATTTCATTTGCCAGCACATCAGTCAGGTGGACCGTCAGGTGCGCGACGCACTCGTTGAGTATCTGGTGGAGTGTCGCCGCTTTGATCGCCTCAAAATCCCCTTTCTGTCGAGCGTCATCGATACGTTCACGTTTGGCAAGGTCAAGCTCAAGCTGCCGAAGCTACACGTCGCAAAGGTGCTTTACGGGACCGAGTTCAACGCGATGGTGGCTGATCGCTGGTGGTACAAGGGCGAGGATTTGTACGGTGCCTATGACACCCGGCAGGTGTTTAAGGAAGACGCGTCGCAGGCGCCGTTTAGCTACCTTCCCGGCTGGTACACACATGGCCGCTTGCAGCCGCAAAAGGTGCGCGGCATAGAGGCCAAGCTCAACGAACGTCGCAAGATTTTGAAGTTGCGTGAAGCCGGGATCATCACGCAAGAGCAGTGGCGCGAGTGGTCGAATTTCATTTCGCGTTGTCCGTCGTGGTGACGCTATCGAGTACCGGTAGGAATGACGATGCTGCAGCATCGTCGTAAATAGCGATGTCGCCTGGTTCTGGCCGGCATCGTCAAAAATGACGGTGGGAGATCTACATGCAATACCCGGGTGGTAAAGGTGGTGCTGGCGTGTACCAGACCATCATCAATCTGATGCCGCAGCACGATGTTTATGTGGAAGCGTTTGTTGGCGGTGGCAATGTCCTTGAGCGTAAGCGGCCTGCTGCATCGAGCATCGTCATTGATCGCGATGAAGATGTGTGTGCGCATTGGCGGAGTGTCATGTCTGAAGCAACCGTTGTTCATGGCGATGCCGTTCAGTGGCTTCGTGAGCGGGAGTGGACTGGGCGCGAGTTGGTCTATTGTGATCCGCCCTATGTCCATTCGACGCGTGTTGTGCGCAGTCTCTATCAGTATGAAATGAGCGACGAAGAGCATGTTGCGCTGTTGTCGGTGCTGCAGGCGTTGCCCGTGCCGTGCATGCTGTCTGGCTATCAGAATGCGATCTATCAGCACATGCTGCGCGGGTGGCGTCGTATTGAGTTCCGTGCGATGACGCGCCGCGGCGTTCGTACTGAGTCGCTGTGGCTGAATTTCGATCCCCCGGCTGTGCCATTCGATCTTCGTTATGTCGGTCGTGATTTTCGTGAGCGTGAGCGTATTAAGCGCAAGCGTGATCGGTGGTATGCCCGGCTCTCGAGGATGGACGCTGCAGAGCGTGCGGTGATTATGGAAGCGCTGCGTGACCTCTCTCCATCGTCAGATATGGCGATGCAGGCCTGCGTATCGTCGTCTGACTTGGCTGTGCTTGATCACGGTCAGATTTGACGATGCGAGATCCGGTACCGCATCGTCATGGGCGACGGTGCAGTACTAGCGTCCTCTAGCGTCAGGAGTGTCTCGCTTTTGCCTTGGCGGCGATGGTGGTGCGGTAGCAGCAAGGGAGAGGTTGTCGCACGGCTAGTGCGGCCAGCGAGACCGAGTAGCGGGTCTTCGCGAGGTCGTAGAGCGCAAGGCGATGCCGGGGTGCCCCGCCCCCTTGCAAGCTTGCTTTTCGTGACTTGTGGACTGATCCGGAAAGGATGGGCGGGTGTGTTGGGGCGGAGCCCTTGCCGTTGGGTGCGCAGCGCCCCGGCAAGGGCGGGCCGAAGGCCCGCCCTACTTGTAGTAATAACACTTAACGGAAAGAGAGGACGGAAAGCCAAGCGCGCCAAGGGTTCGCAGGCTGGCCGGCCAAAGAAAAAGCCCCGCAAGCGCGCCAACGCTCCGGGGCCGACACGGTAGCTCTAACGGTTGGACACCCTACCATGCGTGAAACTACGATAGCAGAAAACTATGAAGACGGCCAAGCGGCCATTTGGGGGAGTGATGCACATCGTGCGAGCGTAGAGGTTCGTAGGATCGAGCGCGAAGAGTCGGATGCGGAGTTGTGGGCGGATGGCCCCGCGCGTCACGACATGATCGCCAAGGTGCGAGCGTTCGATGATGGCAGTGTCGAGTTCAGCGGCTACCGCCGCACGGTTGTTCAGCGCCTGGGCGATCTGCGTAGCCTGCCCCGCCGCGCACGCGGTGCGAAGCCGGTAACCGAAGACGATAAAGACGCCCGTGTTGCTAGCGTCAAGTCAGCGGCCAAGCGTGCCAAACAAAACGTGCGCCTGCGTTGTAAGACAGCGCGTGTTACCCACATGGTCACGTTGACCACGCGTGAATGCATTACCGATCTGGAGCTTTTCTTGAAGCTCTGGGACGCGTTCCGGCGCATCATGGCCCGACACCGTGAGTTTCACTACATCGCCGTTCCTGAGCCTCAGAAACGCGGTGCATGGCACATGCACGTGGCCGTCTCAGGCCGGGCAGCGCTCAATCTTGCGCGTCGTGCGTGGCTGAAGGTGGTGGGCGGCCGTGGCAAGGGCTATTGCCATATCCGCAACCCGCAGGGCGCTCACTTTGGCAAGCAATGGAAGCTGGATGCGCTTGCGAGCTATATCGCTAAGTACATCGGCAAAGACATCGCTGAGACGCGTTTCAACAAAAAGAAGTACTACACCAGCCGTGGCATCAACGTGCCTGAGGCCGTGGTCTATGCGGTGGAAACTGGCCGTGCGGACTGTTCTGAAGCGCTGAAGGATGTGTTGGCCACGCTCGCCGCTGAGTTCGATATCGCCGACATCAGATGCTTCGTGGCCCTGGATGGGTCGAGTTATTTTGCCAGTGCGTCTAGGCCGGTCGAGTTATAGGCCGACGCTTTGGAATATGCACGACATAACATTGCTGCCGCTTTTGTAGAGGTACAGGCAGATGAGCGCGGTTACGATGAATTGTCCGTAAGCGGTGTAACGGCTGATTTTTCGTTGTCGCTCTAGCTCTCGGCGTAGCAGCACGTATTCAAGGTTGCTGGGCTGTGTAGGTGATGGGTTTTCGCCGTTGTGCTCGTTCTGAGCGTGTCGCCACCAGTCTCGGTCTTGAACTCCCATAATTCCCTCGGCGGTTAGGCTGCGTCTAATAAGCTCGGTTGTACGGTTGTTTCGTGGCGCTTAATTGCACGTTTTAGGCTGCTGAGGTGAATGCCGAACATGCGTGCAATTGCCGAGCGTGTCATTTTGCCTTGACGCCATAGGCGTATAGCTTCTGCCTCGTCTTCTGGGCTCATTGCGTAGTGTCGGCCGAGCTTCACGCCGCGTTTTACAGCGGCTTCCATTCCTGCTCTGGTGCGCTCACGTATTAGCTCTCGCTCGAATTCTGCGAACGCGCCCACCATGTGGAACAGCATGCGTCCCGCTGGCGTGGTGGTGTCTAGCGACTCAGTGAGTGAGCGAAACTGTGCACCCTTCTCTTCTATTCGTTCGATGATGCGCAGCAGGTCTTTTAGCGACCGTGCAATGCGGTCCAGCTTGTAGACGATGACCTGATCGCCCGGCTTGAGCATGCGTAGAAGCTTTTCAAGCTGTGGCCTACCTGCGGTTGTTCCGCCACTTCTCTTTTCGGAAAAAATAAAACCGACGCCAGCTTTCGCTAGAGCGTCGGTTTGTGCATGAGTCTCTTGTTCCTGCGTTGAGACTCGGGCATATCCGTACAACATAGACCCCCTGAAAGTTGTTCTTTTCAGGGATTGTACGACTGCCCTAGCGGTATGGCGGAGAGGGTGGGATTCGAACCCACGGTACCGTCGCCGGTACGCCTGATTTCGAGTCAGGTACATTCGACCACTCTGCCACCTCTCCGGTAACTGGGTCGCTGAATCGCGAAACCGCGACTATAACAGACTTTTTCCGCCGAGATCAAGAGGGAGACGGAACAACGCATCAAACTGCCGGCTTCAGCACTTCCTGGCCGCCCAAGTAAGGACGCAGCGCGGTCGGCACCGTGACCGAGCCATCCGCGTTCTGGTAGTTCTCGAGCACGGCCACCAGCGTACGACCCACGGCGAGGCCCGAGCCGTTGAGCGTATGCACCAACTCCGGCTTGCCCTGCGCATTGCGGAAGCGAGCCTGCATGCGGCGCGCCTGGAAATCGCCCATGTTCGAGCACGAGCTGATTTCGCGGTACGTGTTCTGCGCCGGAATCCACACCTCGATGTCGTACGTCTTGGTGCTGCCAAAGCCCATGTCGCCCGTGCACAGCACGACGGTGCGGAACGGCAGTTCCAGCTTGCGCAGGATGTTTTCCGCGCAGTTCGTCATGGCATCCAGCGCGGCGAACGATGTTTCGGGCTGCACGATCTGCACCATCTCAACCTTGTCGAACTGGTGCTGGCGGATCATGCCCCGCGTGTCCTTGCCGTACGAGCCGGCCTCGGAGCGGAAGCACGGCGAATGCGCGGCAAACATCATCGGCAAGGCATCAGCAGCGACGATCTCGTCGCGCACGAGGTTCGTGAGCGGCACCTCGGCGGTCGGGATCAGGTAGAAGTTTTCGACGTGCTCGCCGGCCTCGTCTTCAGCGCCCTGCCCCATCTTGCGCGGCACGCGGAACAGGTCTTCCTCGAACTTAGGCAACTGGCCCGTGCCACGCATCGACGCAGCGTTGACGATGTACGGCACGTACGCTTCGGTGTAGCCGTGCTCCAGGGTGTGCGTGTCGAGCATGAATTGCGCGAGCGCGCGATGCAGGCGTGCCACCTGGCCCTTGAGCACCGTGAAGCGCGCACCCGACAGCTTGGCGCCGGCATCGAAATCCAGGCCCAGCGCGGCACCCAGGTCCACATGATCCTTGACGGGGAAGTCGAACGCGCGCGGCGTGCCTTCGCGGCGCACTTCCACGTTCTGCGTTTCGTCGCGACCGGTCGGCACGCTTTCGTGCGGCACGTTCGGGATCGACAGCATCAAGTCCTGCAACTTGGCCTGCACCACGTCGAGCTGCGCGGCCGAAGCCTTCAACTCGTCGCCAATGCCCGATACCTCGGCCATCACAGCCGACGCATCCTCGCCCTTGCCTTTGAGCATGCCGATCTGCTTGGACAGGCTGTTGCGGCGGGCTTGCAGCTCTTCGGTGCGGGTCTGGATGGCCTTGCGCTCGGCCTCGAGCGCGGCAAAGCCGGCCACGTCGAGCACGTAGCCGCGGTCTTTGAGGCGCGCGGCAACGGCGTCGATGTCTTTGCGCAGCAGTTGGATATCAAGCATGGTGGGGAGAGAACCGAGGATTGCGAACGATCGAAAGGACCGATTTTATCGCACCGGCCCGTGGGTCTTACTTGTTGCGGGATGGCTTGCCCTGCTCCGCGTGCCACTGCGCATCGAGCTCGCGCAGGTGGCGCAGCTTGTCGCCAATCTTGCCTTCCAGGCCGCGCGGCGTCGGCACGTACCAGTTCTGCGCGGGCAAGTCGTCTGGGAAATAGGTTTCGCCGGCGGCGTAGGCCTCGGGCTCGTCGTGGGCGTAGCGGTAGGCGTGGCCGTAACCGAGCTCCTTCATCAGCTTGGTCGGCGCGTTGCGCAGGTGCACGGGCACGGTGCGCGACTTGTCCTGGCTCACGAACGCGCGTGCGGCGTTGTAGGCGTTGTAGCCGGCGTTGGACTTGGGTGCGATGGCCAGGTAGATCAGCGCCTGGGCCAGCGCCAGCTCCCCTTCCGGCGAGCCGAGGCGCTCATACGTCTCGGCGGCATCCAACGTTATACGCCCGGCGCGTGGGTCGGCTAGGCCGATGTCTTCCCACGCCATGCGGACGATACGACGCGCAAGGTAGCGCGGGTCGGCGCCACCGTCGAGCATGCGGCAGAACCAGTACAACGCGGCATCCGGGTCGGAGCCGCGCACCGATTTATGCAGCGCGCTGATCTGGTCGTAAAACGCGTCGCCGCCCTTGTCGAAGCGGCGCAGGTTTTCTGACAGCGCAGAAGCAAGCAGCGCCTCGTCGATCACCGGGACGGTGTCGCCTTCGGCCTGCGAGCGCGCGGCGCGGGTGACGATCTCGACGTTGTTGAGCAGCTTGCGCCCATCGCCATCGGCCGAGGCGACAATGGCGTCGAGTGCGGCGGGCGTCCATTCCAGCCCGCCTAGCTCCTGGCGCGCGCGCTCGGCTAGTTGTTTGAGTTCGTCGTCCGACAGGCTCTTGAGAACATAGACGGCGGCACGCGAGAGCAATGCGCCGTTCACCTCGAACGACGGGTTCTCGGTGGTCGCGCCGATGAAGGTAAAAAGACCGCTTTCCACGTGCGGCAGGAAGGCATCTTGCTGGCTCTTGTTGAAGCGGTGGACTTCGTCAACGAACACGAGCGTGCGACGGCCGTTGGCACGAAACTGCTCGGCACGCTCGACCGCCTCGCGGATGTCTTTCACGCCCGAGAGCACGGCGGACAGCGCGATGAACTCGGCGTCAAACGCATTCGCCATCAGCCGCGCCAGCGTGGTCTTGCCCACGCCGGGCGGCCCCCAGAGGATCATCGAATGCGGCTCGCCGGAAGCAAACGCCACGCGCAGCGGCTTTCCCGGCCCCAGCAGATGCTGCTGACCGATCACTTCGTCAACGGAATGCGGGCGCAGACGCTCGGCCAACGGCATGTGGGCCGGCACGTCGGGAAAGAGAGATGCGGAAGCGTTCATGCGGGGGATTGTCGCAGAAACCGGGCTGGAGCCCCGCCCGAACACACGCCCCCGCAACGGCGCGCTGTGGCACCGCGCCTCACCTGTTGCCGAGGCGCGGCGCCATGCACTATCGATGCGGGACGAATCGTGGTGCGAGAGTCGGCAGTTCAACCGGCTTCAACGTCTCCCAGGAGGAAATCGGGCCGGGATTGCCGTCGACGTCGCCGCCGCCGAATGCGACAGCGACCTTGTTCACCGCATTGATCGCCGTTGAGATAGCGCCTTCGACCCAGCCTGCAACCCACGACACGTCGTCGCCCGCAAGAATGAACCGATCCGCGTTAGGTGTGTCCACGCCGTTCATGAACTGAGAGAACAGGCGGCGCTGCCGCTCATAGTCCCCAGGAAGGTTCATCTTGAACGCGCCAAGGTAGTACGGTTCGTTCTCCCAATGGATTTCCACCTGAGAGCCATCTTCGTGCACGAGATAGTCCTCCAAGTTGAGATCGGGGTAGATCGAATGCAGCACCTGACGACACATGTCCGCGTGCGTTGCCGCTTCAGCGGGCACATTGGGATCACCGAGGAACTTGAGCGAATCATCATTCCATGTGTATGACAGGAAGATGCCGCAACCCTTGGTGGATCCTTTGCTCTCGCTATAGTCGACCAGATACGTGCCGCGCGGCAGACGGTCCGACAACGTGATGCTCATCTTGTGCTTGCCCAGTTGGCCGCCCTCCCGCTCTTTCCAGAACGGCTCGGTTGCCGCCATGAAAATTTTGGCCGACTGCATGTAGTGGGTGTACTGAATGGCTTCCCAAGTCGGCGAGTCAAACAGCGCAGTCGTTGTTTGGTATTGCTCGCGCTCGCCGTAGTGCCGGAACTTGTCGAGAATGCGCACGTGCGGGGTGTAGATGACGGCGTCGAATTCCATCTCGACTTCTTTTTTTCTGACTGAGTCCCAGATCCACACGGCCACCTTGCCGTTGTCGAGCCGCTGGAAGTGCCGGGCTTCCTTGTTGAAAGGGTTGGCGTTGCTGGGAAAATCCCCCTCCAATCCTAGCCTCGTCGTTTCCAACACGCTCAAGTTGTGCGTATTGGGGTCGGATACGTCGCCAAGCTGAGCCGGACTTAGCTCCAGAAGCTTGCGCGGCAACGTGCTCGTGCCGTCGTACATCAATTGGTGATCAACATCGAGCCCGGTGTAAAGCACCCGCATCACTTCAAGAAAGCCGTTCGGAAAGTCGGTATTCCACCCACCCGTTCCGAAACCAATTTGGCCGAACAGCTCGATCTTCTCGGGGCTCCATTTTGCGACGTCCACCAGCGCATGCCGGAAGCTGATGTTGTCCCAGCCGTGGTTGAGCAGCAAATCGTTCCAAATCTCCTTGATTTTTGCGAGATTCGGCCCACTACTCTCCATTGCATCCTGAACAGTGTAATAGTGCATCGGCGCCTGGTTCAGAAAACCATCCTCACCGAACATCTCCCTCTCAAGATCATCATATTTTTCTGGTTTTGGATAAATCTCATTACCAGGTGATGTCACTTCGTAGTAAACGGGTGGTTCCCCCTGAAAATCGACGACGGTACTCACCGCCGCTTCGCTGCCGGGGTTGGGAAAAGGCGCTGAATTATCACGCATTCCGGTCTTTTCAAAATAATGCAACCCTGCCTTGCCGGAAACCGGAAAACGCATTGCACCAAGCTCGGCAATGACAGCATTTTTCGAGCCCTCGGCACAGACATGCGCATTAAGCCGCCCGCCAATGCGGTCAGAGGCTTCGATCAGCACGGGTTGAAGCCCCATGCGCAGGAGCTCGTACGCGGCGACGGTGCCAGACGCCCCCGCGCCGATCACCAGCACACGCTTTGATTTGGCGTCGGAAGGCAGGTCGAACAATGGCTCCCCGAGCGATTTTGCCTTGTTCAGAAAGGCACCATAGTGAAACGGAAAATCTGGAATCAAGGCAGCAAGATCCTGGGCCCGCGATTTTGGCGTATTGATGTTATGTGACGGAATATGCGGCATACGCAACTCTCCTGGAAACAGAAGGATGACCTATCACTTGCGTGACAAAATCGGATCTGAATGCAAGAACGTTCATGCGAGGTATTAACACGCAATGGCCAATCGCGCTGATTGAGCGTATTCAACACGGAAGCCAACCGCAAGCGCGCATCACGTGCGGGGCTTGCGAAGACATTAGGCGAGGTATGCGAGCCCCGCACCAGAGCCCTCCCCTTTATCCGGTGGATTCCAGTCTCAGGCATTAAAAGACGTGCCGAATCCCCGTGCGAACCAACAACTGACTCCGGTTGGACGAAGCGCTTTGAGCCCCCACCACGTACGCCATATCCAGGCCGGAGACGGTGGTACTGCCGCCCGCGCGTTGATACCCGCCCTGCACGTAGATGTCTGTGCGCTTCGACAACTCGTAATCGGCCATCAGCCCAATCGAATGGTAGGTGGGATGCTGCGTTCCAGTGGGTGTGCCGGCGGTAGCGCGGGTATAGGTGTACATCGCACCCAACCAGTAGGAGGCCCCCAACTGGTACTTGGCGTTGATCTCGAAGTTCTGGAAACGCAGCGAAGACAGCCTGCCGACGGGCGGCGCGATCTCGCCAACATAGGCAGAGCTTTGCGCGCCTTCCACCGCTACGTTGGAATAGACGAAGCCCAAGGTGGTCTTGTCGAAGGTGTACGTCGCACCGCCGCCCATGATCCGCAATCGGCTGCCCAGCAAGTTCTGGTCTCCGCTGTTGTTGATCGCGCCGTAGGAGGTGACGGACGGGTTGTTGGCGTGCAGGTAAGCGGCCGACAGCAGCAACCCGCCAACGCTGTACTGCGCCCCCGCGCTGTACAACCGGTTGTTTGCGAACTTGGCGTCGTTGCTGAAGCTGTACGCAGCACCCCACTTCACGCCGGCCAGTGTCGGGCTGGTGTACTTCACCGTGTTGTTTGCCCGGAACGTATTGACGAGGTTGTCATTGTCGTAGGGGTGGCCGAACAGAAATCCGCCCCAACTGCCACCCGCTGAGTTCGGCGCAAGAAAATCCACCACAGAATCGTACTGCCGTCCAAGGGTGATTTCGCCCCAGGCGTCGCTGGAGACCCCCACGAACGCTTGCCGCCCAAAAAGAAGTCCGCCCGGACCGGCATGACCGTTGTCGATATCGAAGCCGTTCTCGAGCTGGAATACCGTCTTCACGCCGCCACCCAGCTCTTCCACGCCCTTGATCCCCCACTGGCTGCCGATTGGGAAACCGCTGGCGAGTGCGACCTGCCCGTGACCTGCAACGTTGTTCGTGTAGTCGAGCCCCTCGTCGAGCACGCCATACAACGTCACCGAGCTTTGTGCGAATGCGGGTGCGGCAAAGGTGCACGCAGCCAGCGCGATATACAACCGCGTCTTCATGTTTGTCTCCTGGAGGATCATGTTGCCCTGATGGGCGGGAAGGTTTCTTGATTGCGCCGTCGGGCGAAGGCGCTGCAACGCGCGCAAGGGCCGAGACGACGTTAGAACGTCCCGACGTCGTTCAGCGACCATCGCTGCATGGGCTCGATTGGCCGCAGCGCCATATCGGCGTTTCCCGATCGGAATTCGATGGTGCGTACGCCGGGCGTGAACGACGTGCAGGACTGGCGCCATGCGGACTCCGTCCACAGCAATTCGACCGATGCGTCGTGCGGATGGTAGGCAGCCGTATACAACGTGCCATAGCCGCGCGCATACGAGGTCTGGAAGAGCGGCGGGCGGAGCAACGCGCGTACAACGTCACGATGATCGACCGCGGCGCGCAGCGCAGTCTCTAGCGTATTTGCACGCAGCTCAGCGCGCGTTGCGTTTGCATGGGCAACCCACTCGACGCCATGTTGCAGATTGCTGACCGAGCGGCGGGCAACGATTTCGGTAGGCCTGTCGGGCGCCACAAAGACCGTCGCCGACCGGCATGCGCGATCCAACAGGCTGATCGTGTAACTCATGTGCACGGGCACCCGCTGCAGGATCTGCACGGCTTCGTCAACGCTGCTGGCGCATTCGAGCACGTAGCGCAGCACCAACGGAATACCAAAGCCATCACCAACGGCATGTCGACCACCAAACGCTAACGACGCTGCAAGGCCATGCTCGTTGACGCCATCGAGCGCGCCCCATAGGCAGTCCAGCATGGCGACAACACGTGGCCCCGTCCAACGCGATGCGAGCCACGTGCCCTCAAGCAACGCGGGGGCGAAATCATAGTTACGCAGCAGCGCAGCCGTGGTGCCCGGCACGCCCACCGGCGGCAGAAAAATCGCCTGCGCGCAGCCCGAGATATACGGCGGCGGCGACCACATCGACAAGAACCGCGCCTCCACATCGCCGCCGCCCGCCAAGTCGACGAGCGACTCCCAGGTTGGAACGAGCTCAGGCATATGGGTACGCATCGCTTTGCGGCACGCGAGATAACCGGGGCGCCCACGGCTGCCATCGCGCAAGAACCAGCGCCGATAGCCGGGCCAGAACTGCGCGAACTTGCGTTGCCACTGCACGCCGGGCTGATCTTCGGCAATCGCCTCGAACGTGCAGCGCATGGGAGGAAGAAGATGCGTCATGGAATCCACCGGTCTGTCATGGTCGCTCGGAGCGCCCCATCCACCTTGGCTGGGCGGCGGGGCGTGCGATCTGGCATACACGCCGAATGCACCATCACAAGATCTTGAAAGCGCCGGGTTGTGGCGCGTTTTCAACGTGGGCGGCAACCAAAGGCTTGGCGGCGTAGTACTGCTTGATGCCGCGAATCCACGCATGGGCGCGTTCGTTCAAGTGGAAGTCATCGTCCATCGAGCGGCCGCGTGTGATGAGGATGCCAAGGTCGGCACCTTCGTACCGGTAGTCGCCTGGGCCGGTAATGCGCAAGAAAAATGCCTCGCGCTCGTTTTCGATTTCGCGGCGGTTGAAGTCGAAGCGGTGATAGCCCACCGAGCCGTCGTCGGCCATGCGGTAGATGCCAGACGGCGGCGCATGCGTGACGATGTCGACGTTCTCATCGGTGTGCTTGAGCACGAGCTGCGACCAGCGGTCGATGAAGGCGTTCTCGGCCCAGCGCGCGTTCAGTTCGTCGACGTTCAGATCGAACGGCATGCCGGAAAACTCCAGCAGGTGGAACAGGAACAGCGGCGCGTCCGCGTACGCAAACGCGGCATGATTCGTCATTGGGCTTGCGCCGCAGATGCGCGGGTTCAGTTCCCCGAGGTAAACCTCATCGGTGTCGACATCGATCAGGAAATCGAGGTCGAAATAGCCTCGGTACCCCTCTTCCAGCAACTGGTTGCCGAACCGGGCCGCCATCTCCCGCGCACGCACACGGACGGCTTCTGAAAACGCGCCGGGAAACACTTCGTTGCCACACCAGCCGCCCTTGTACGGCGTCAGCTCGCGCGCGCCCACCACTTCGGTCAACAGCGGACCGACCAGCGTGCCGGATTGGGTCGCACACGCCTCCAGCGTCGCGCCGCGGCAGTTGATCCGCTTCATGATCTTCACTTCATCGTCCGCCGTAATGTCGTCCGCATGGCGCGCGAACGAGGCCTCGTCCGAAATGAAGAAGGTCGTGTGCCCCGAGTCGCCATAGGCAGTCTGCACAACCAGGTCATGCCCGAGGCCATGGCGATCCGCGATCTCAAGCAGGTGCGCATAGCTATTCACCTTGGACAGCGCGTTCGGCACCGAGGGCACACCGGCCTTGTTACCGATGCGCACCGTCTCCATCTTGTTGTCGCACCGCTGGCGCAGTTTTGCGGGCGGAAACCAAACGTCGATCCCCAACTCCTCCGCAATCGCCTCGGTGCGTTCGTCGAACATCAGGAACGTCGCCACGGGCTGGCCACCGCGCGTCTCAATCAGGTCAACGACCTCCTTGTGTTGCAGCAGGTAGTTGTTGATGTCCTCAATGGACTGGAACTCCTCGTGCGGCAACTCGGACGGCACAAACACGTTTGGATGCCGACCATCAAAGCAGTCGATGTAGTTGATGTACTTGAACCGGCTCACCCACTGATCGAGGCCAAGCAAGTTGAAGTTGGTCGCGCTGACGAAATAGATCGGACGCTCGTTCCGATGAAACATCAGGCGCAGATCCGATACGTTGCGGACTTTTTTCATGGATGCCGTCTCCTTATGGCAAGTTCGAGGGACGACGTGCGCCGGTACTGGTGACAGGCTTTCGCTCGCACCGCGGAGCGGCAAGCGAAAACGGCGCACGAACGCCACCCGCGCCGCGCGCCGTGCGCGCGGTCGGTAGGGCAAAACGAATGGGGAAAAAGTGGACGCGCTAGCCGAGTGGCACGGCGCCGCCTGGCCCGCTGAGCGGGTTGTCGAGCAGCGGGTCGGCGCCCGGTTTCACGAGCGGGCCTAGCGTGTACAGGTAGGCATCGGCGCCGCTATCACGCCGGTAGACCGCAAAGTCGACCTCACGATCACGGAAGCTCTTGAGCGGCTGGCCCAAGCCTCGCAAGCCTGTTTCGCGCTCGCGTCGGACTTTCGCAAAATCGATCTCGACCGGCATGATCTCTGCGGATCCGGGCCCCGCCTGATGCAGCACGTAGCCGGACGGATCGACGATGATCGAGCGGCCGGTACCGCCGTCTCCGGCACCATTGACATCGATGAAGTACACCTGATTCATGGCGGCCGATGCGCGCGCGATCGAAAGCTCGATGTCGCGATCCACCGTATCCGTCATGGTCGGATGCAGGATGACTTCCGCGCCCATCGCGGCAAGCGTACGGGTCGTTTCCGGAAACCACATGTCGTAGCAGATCGACAAGCCAAAGCGGCCAGCGTCGGGCACATCGAACACGACGAACTCATGACCCGCCGCGATACCTTGTTCGTAGGGCCGGAACGGGAACATCTTGCGGTAGCGCGCAATGACGGTGCCCGTGGGGTCGATCACCGGTGCTGTGTTGTAGACCAGGCCATCGCACTTCTCGAAGAACGAGCCGGGCACCAGCCAAAGCCCGTGCTGCGCGGCGAGTTCGCACAACCTGGCCTCGGTGTCATTGGGCATCGGCTCTGCGTACATCGGGTTCGGGCCTAAACCCGCCAACTCCGAAAACACCACCATGCTGACCCACGGAAACCGCTGTTTGATGTGGGCAATGTAGTTGCCCATCTTGTCGAGGTTGCTCCCAAATGCGGAGACCTGCATTTGCACGCCGGCAATGGCGAAGCGCTTCATGAAGCGTCCTTTGATGGATTGGAATCAGACTGCGCCGGCAACGCGGCACGCACGGCACTGGCGTTGACGAGATCGAGATAGCGAAACGCAGCACGGGCCTCCGCAACCGCTTGCAGGTCAAGTGTCACGTCGAGGTTCGCCTCGCTCGCATCCGGCGCAACGGCCATGCACGTGCCATCCGGCGCCGCCGCGAGGCTGCCGCCGCTGAACGTATAGCGGTCTCCTGGGCCGACACGATTGGCCATCACAACGTAGACCTGGTTCTCTTGCGCCCGTACGGGAATCGCCCGTGCATGGACGGCCCCGTACGGATTCATCATGCCGTCGGGGATCACGATCAATTCTGCACCCGCCCGGGCGAGCGCGCGGGCTGTTTCCGGAAACTCCAGATCGAAGCAGATCAGCAGGCCGACCTTGATGCCGCGCCACTCGCAAACCGGATACGCATCGCCAGGCTCGAACACACCAAAGTCGGACTCGTACAAATGCGTCTTGCGATAGCGCATCCGTACGGCGCCGTTTTCGTCGATCAGCAATGCCGTGTTGAAGAAGCGAGCGCTGCTTGACTCGCCATCACGCTCGGCAAACCCGAACACCACAGCGACACCGGCTTCTCGTGCGGCATGGCGGATCGCCGTCACCGTGGGGCCGTCGATCGGCTCCGCCAGTTGGGCCACATCGTCCGGCGTTGGAAACCCGCACGTATAGGTTTCGGAAAACACGACTAGATCAGCGTGGCCGCGTGCGGCGGCAATGATGCCCAGCGCCTTGGCCAGATTTCCCGCGACGTCACCGTCACGCAATGTGGACTGCACCAGACGGATGCGTACTGTCATTGCGCCTCCTGCAAAACCAGATGCGAATCCGGCGATACGGCTTCAGGCAGCGGTGCGGAAGCAATGGCCTGAGCCTCACGACGCAGATCGAGCGAGCGCGACAGCACCCAATAGGCCAAGCCCGAAGCGATCAGCCCCACCAGCCACGCCACGTCAACGCCATTCAACTGGCGAGCCAGCGGGCCGACGAACACCTCTTTGTTGGCGCCGGAATCGTAGATAAAGACAAACGGGATCATGGCCAGCAAGCCGATGACGTAAGCCGCGATACCGCGAAGCTGCCACGCACCGTAGATGCCGTGCGGCGTGAAGAAGTGCGCAATCGCATAGTGGCCGCGCCGGACAAAGAAGTAGTCGACGAGGTTCACAGCCGTCCAGGGCACCAGGCAATACAGCATCAACGTGAGGAAGGTATGCAGCAGCGCGATGCCGTTACCGCGAATCGCCAGCACGCAGAACAGCACCACGCAGCAGATGACGAGGATCGCGAAGATGCGGGAACGTCGCGTTGGCCGGATCGGCACGATCGAATCAATCCCGGTCAGCACCGTCAGCATGGCGCTGTAGGCGTTCAGGGCGATGATCGGCAAGAACCCGATCAGCGAAACGATCACGATCAGGTGGCCCAGCCCCGGGAAGATGGAAGACCCCACCTCGTTGATGGCCATCAGTGCATCCGACGCGTGGAGCTTCTGTGCGAGCCATGCGCCCAGGCCGATCATCCACGTGCCCGACAACGATGCACCGCAGAAGATGACCGCGATCAGCTTTGCGCGCCCCGTGTTCTTGGGCAGATAGCGCGTGTAGTCGGACACGTACGGCGCATAGGAAATGTTGTAGCTCGCCCCAATAGCGAACTGGGTCGCAAAGGCAATCCAATTGAAGCCGAGCGGCACGGCATCCGGCGCCGACACTACGGGCGCGCTCGAGAACAGTAGCGCCACCGTCACGATGGCATAGAGCGGCAGTGTCGCCATCAATGCCCAGGTGAACGTACGGTGCATCAGATCGTGGCCATAGATGGCCAGTGCAGCCCCCACCGCAATCGCCACAACCGCAACGAGCGTGCCATCCAGACCGAAGACGTTATGCACGCCGTCCATCATCAGCGACACGTTGACGACGTTAAAGCCGACAAACACGAACAGCGTGGCCAGCAACGCAACGATCACGCCACGATACCCAAATTGCGCGCGCGACTGAATCATCTGCGGCAACCCCATCTCCGGCCCCTGGGAGCCGTGGAATGCCATGAAGATGGTGCCAAACATGATGCCCAGCGTCCCGGCAATCGTTGTCCAGAGCGCGGACAACCCCATACCTGGGCCAACAAAGCCGATGGAAATCGTAAAGAAATGGAAATTGCCGAGAAACCAGAACGGGCCTTGGCTTGCGAGCTTGGCATGCCGTTCGTTCTCGGGCACATAGTCGATTGAACGACTTTCGATTGCCGGACCGTCTGCGCTTGCGCGGGCGGTGTCGGAAAGTGGCGGGTTGCTACCCATTGAAGTGTCTCCTCTAACGCTTATTGGAACGGCGACCAAGACAGTCTGCCGCTGACAAATCCGCGCGTTTGCGAATTTGTATTGGGTATGCGCCGCCCCAGCCCCGGCAAGGCGTTGGCGCGCATACGGTGGCGGCCTTGCGCCGCCACGCCTAGGACAACATAGGTAGACCTAACGAGAACACGTTCCTCGACGTGTCAGGCGCGGTATTCGACGCCCGGTAGCACGCACAGCAGCTCATACGCCAAGTTGGCGCCGAGCAGCGCAGTGGTGCCGAACGGATCGTACGGCGGCGACACCTCAACGAGGTCGGCTCCGACGATGTCGAGCCCACGCGCACCGCGCACGATTTCGAGCGCTTGCGGCACGGTCAACCCACCGATCTCGGGCGTGCCGGTGCCAGGCGCATAAGCCGGGTCGATGCCATCGATGTCGAAGCTGACGTAGACCGGCCCGCCTTGCACGCGCGCGCGCACTTCTTCCATGAGCGGCACGAGGGACTGGTGCCAGCATTCTTCAGCCGTCACCACGCGGAAGCCCTGCTGGCGGCACCAGTCGAAGTCTTCGGCCTCATAGCCGGTGCCACGCAAACCGATCTGCACCACGCGGTTGCAATCGAGCAGGCCCTCTTCCACCGCACGGCGGAACGGCGTGCCATGCGCGATCTTCTCGCCGAACATGGTGTCGTTGACGTCGGCATGCGCATCGATGTGGATCAGGCCGATGCGGCCGTACTTGGCGTGCATGGCACGCAGGATGGGCAGCGTGACAGTGTGGTCACCGCCCAGGCCGATAGGCCGGCAGCCGCCCGCGATGATTTCACGGTAAGCCGCCTCAATTCGATCGATGGAGTCATGCAGGTTGTACGGGTTGGTCGCCACGTCGCCAATGTCGGCAACGCGCAGGGAATCGAACGGCGCGGCGCGCGTCGCCATGTTGTATGGACGCAGCAGTACGGATTCCGCGCGGATCTGGCGCGGACCCATACGCGCGCCATTGCGGTTGGACGTGCCCAGATCGAATGGCACGCCCACGAAGCACGCATCCAGCCCGGCGGTAGATTCAGCGGCAGGCAACCGCATCATGGTGGTGATGCCGCCAAAGCGGGGCATCGCGTTGCCGGACATCGGCTGGAAGGATTCGGCAGGATGGCTCATGGCAATGTGTTTGTTACATCGTATTAAGACGATGTAATGAGTGAGGACCACCCATTCTTGCCGATGATTTTTCTCCGTAGAATGCAAAATCTCAGAACTAAACATCGATATAAATCGATGCATCTACCATCGTGCTGGGGCAGTCTTCCAATCTGGATTTGCGGCTGATCCGCGTTTTCCTCGCCGTAGTGGAAGCCGGCGGCATCACCGCCGCGCAGGCCACGTTGAACGTTGGCCAATCCACCATCAGCACGCAGCTTTCGACGCTGGAAACGCGCCTGGGCTATCGGCTATGCGAGCGCGGGCGCAGTGGCTTCAGGCTCACCGCACGGGGCGAACAATTCATGGAGTCGGCCCGCAAGCTGCTGGGCGCACTCGATACCTTCAGTGCGGAGGCTCGATCGATGGGGCGTACGCTGGTCGGCACGTTGAACCTGGGACTGATCGGCCATGCGCCTGTGAATGCCAATGCGCGCATCAGCCAGGCCATCGACCGCTTTCGCCAGCGGGATGAATCCGTGCACTTCAATGTGTCGGTCCGGCCGCCGGGCGAGTTGGAAACGTTGCTTCTCGACGGCAAGATCCACATGGCCATCGGCTATTTCTGGCACCGCATGCCGGCACTGGACTACACGACGATCTTTCACGAGACGCAGCTTGCGTACGCAGGCAAGGGGCACCCACTGTTTAGCCACAGCGGGGCAATCCCCCCCGACGAAGCGCTGACTCATACCTGGGCGTGGCGCAGTTACCCGCTGCCCGAGGCCGCAGGGTCTCCGGCCGAGCGGCCCGTCACAGCCGTGGCTGACAACATGGAAGCGGTGGCGATGCTGGTGCTCTCGGGCCGGCACCTCGGCTATCTGCCTGAGCACTTTGCGGCGCCGTATGTGGCGCAGGGCCTGCTGGCCCCACTCGCGCCGGAAGCGATGCGCTACGACGTGCCCTTTGACATGGTGGTGCGCCGCGATGCAAGGCGCAGCGACTTGCTGACCGCCTTCATTGCCGACATGAAAGCGGCACACGCATGATGCGTGTCCGCATCCGCACGCTCAACTCGACGCGCGCTGCACCAGCCCCATGAACTCCTTGGACGGCAGTGGCCCGTGGCATGACTGCGACCCGTTGGGTGAACGCAGCAGCAACCAGACGCTCTCGCTGGCGGGCGGCTGAACGACGAACGGCTGGCGCGCCGAAACCTCCGGCAAGCGCGGGTCGGCCGGCGCCTGGATCGGCACTACCTGCCCTGCGTGACCCTTCACCAACGCGCTGCATTCGGCGCTCGACAACTCCGTCGCACGCAGGAAATCCTTGTTGACCAAGGCCTCGGCCAGCACCGTGTCGGGCGCGGTGAGGAAAGAATCGACATCAAAACGGGACGCGCCCGTGGAGGCGCATCCCGCAAACACGACCGCCGCCGACGCGACAACGGCAACAGCGGCTGCACGTTGCAGCGATGGGGTGAACGGCAAAGGCATGGTCGGTCTCCTGATCGAGCGCCGGCCTGCACGCGTTACTGCTTCATCACGTCGGCGCCCTTGGGCGGCACGAAGCGGAACACGTTGGCCGGCAGTTGCGGATTCTTCTGGATGTTCGAGAACGTCAGCAGGGTCGTGTTCCCGAAGGCGTCACGCAGCTCCATCCCTTGCAGTTCACCACCGCGAAAACCGATGGCAATGCGCTCGAATTGCGTGTCCTTGGCCTTGGGCGTGAGTTCGACCCAATCGATGCCGTCCTTGGTACCGCCTTCCTTGAGTGTGAAGTTCTTGGCCAGGTCATTGCTGCCGAACAGAATGGCAGCCGGGCTGGAGCCCAGCGACGCATCGAGCTTGCGCTCCGTCACCTGGTTCAGGTCCTTGTCGAAGATGTAGAGCGTCTGGCCGTCCGCCGAGAGCTGCTGCTCATACGGCTTCACATAGCGCCAGACGAAGCGCCCCGGGCGCGAGAAGACGAAATCGCCGCTGGACGTACCGGCCACGCGCAGCGGGTTGCCGTTGGTGCCACCCTTTACTTGGCGCTGCACGAACTCGCCGCGTGCGGTGCTGACGTTGCTCACGAAGGCGTTGAGCTGTTCGACCGCACCCGCATAGGCACCCGTCGACCACGCCGCCAGCGACACCAGTCCGGCGACCATCAGGTGACGTGCTTTCAACACAAACATAGGAATCCCGGTTTTCAGTTGATCTTGTTGTTAGTAGCCGGCCGCGCCGGAACATTCCACCCGCGCGGTAACGCGATGTAACCACCACACCGCGTCATTCTTCTTCGACGACGTTGCCGTTGCGGTTGGGCGCCAGAATTTCGCGGTTACCGTTGCCGGACATGGCGGACACCAGCCCCGCCTTTTCCATGTCTTCCAGCAGGCGCGCAGCACGGTTGTAGCCAATGCGCAGATGACGCTGCACCAGCGAGATCGATGCGCGTCGGTTCTTGAGCACCACATCGACGGCCTGGTCGTACAGCGGATCAGTCTCACCGCCGCCAGCACCGACAAGGCCCGCGCCGCCGCCAAAGCCATCACCGCCGCCTTCGCCATCGGCCACGCCGCCTTCGAGAATGCCATCGATGTAGTTCGGCTCGCCCTGCGATTTGAGGTTGTCCACCACGCGGTGGACTTCGTCATCCGAGACAAAGGCGCCGTGCACGCGCACCGGCAAACCCGTGCCGGGCGCCAGATACAACATGTCACCCATACCCAGCAGCGCTTCGGCGCCCTGCTGGTCGAGAATCGTGCGCGAGTCGATCTTGCTGCTGACCTGGAATGCGATCCGCGTCGGCACGTTCGCCTTGATCAAGCCGGTGATCACATCCACCGAGGGACGCTGCGTCGCCAGCACCAAGTGAATGCCTGCGGCACGCGCCTTCTGCGCAATCCGCGCGATCAGCTCTTCGACCTTCTTGCCGACCACCATCATCAGGTCAGCCAGCTCGTCGATCACGATGACGATCATCGGCAGCTTGTCGAGCGGCTCCGGCGCATCGGGCGTGAGGCTGAACGGGTTGGGAATCTTCTCTTCGCGCGCGGCGGCTTCATCGATCTTCTTGTTGAAGCCGGCGAGGTTGCGCACGCCCATCTTGCTCATGAGCTTGTAGCGGCGCTCCATCTCGCCCACCGCCCAGTTCAGGGCGTGGCCGGCCTGGCGCATGTCGGTCACCACCGGGCACAGCAGGTGCGGAATGCCTTCGTAGATGCTCAACTCCAGCATCTTCGGGTCGATCAGGATCAGGCGCACCGCATCGGCCTTGGCCTTGTACAGCAGCGACAGGATCATCGCGTTGATCCCGACCGACTTACCGGAGCCCGTGGTACCGGCCACCATGCAGTGCGGCATCTTGGCGAGGTCCGCCACCACCGGCTTGCCGGCGATGTCCTTGCCGAGCGCCATCGTGAGTTGCGACGCGCTCTCGTTGTAGACCTGCGAGCCGAGAATCTCCGACAGGCGCACCGCCTGACGCTTCGGATTCGGCAGCTCCAGGCCCATGAAATTCTTGCCCGGAATCGTTTCCACCACGCGGATGGACACCAGCGACAGCGAACGCGCAAGATCCTTCGCCAGGTTGACGATCTGGCTGCCCTTCACGCCCGTAGCCGGTTCGATTTCATAGCGCGTGATGACCGGGCCCGGATAGGCCGCCACCACCTGCACTTCCACGCCGAAGTCCTTGAGCTTCTTCTCGATCAGGCGCGAGGTGAATTCCAGCGTCTCGGCGCTCACGGTTTCCACGACGAGCGGGATCGGGTCGAGCAACGCCAGCGGCGGCAGGTCGGAATCGTGGATGTCGACGAACAGCGGCTGCTGCTTCTCGCGCTCCACGCGCTCGCTCTTGACCACGGCGGTCGGGCGCACGATCTGCACGGGGGGCGATTCTTCGATCCGCACGCGGCGGATTTCGACCACCTCTTCGCGCTCCACCTTGGCCGCCTCGCCGATGGCGCGGTCCTGCTTGTTCTCGCGGCGCGTCTTGAAGCCGACGAAAAGCATCTCGACGCCCGCGCCGATCTGTTCGGCCAGGTTCAACCACGAGAAATGGAAGAACAGCGACAGCCCGACCAGGAACGTGAACAGCAGCGCCAGCGTGCCGCCGGTAAAGCCCAGCGAATGCTGCATCGCCCCGCCGATCACGTCGCCCAGCACGCCGCCGGGTGCACGCGGCAACTTCATGTGCAGTGAGTACATGCGAATCGCTTCCAGGCCCATGCTGGAGGCCAGCACGAGCGCGAAGCCGATCCAGGTGACGCTGGCGTCCACACGCGGCATGGCAGCGCGAGGCAAGCGCTCGTCCGACATCAGCTCGCGCCAGCCGCGCCAGACACGGCGCACCAGCAGCACCGCCCACCAGTAGGCGGAGGCACCGAAGACGAACAGCAGCAGATCTGCCAACCACGCGCCCACGCGGCCACCCAGGTTGCGGATCTCGTTGACCTGGCTGGCGTGGGTGAAACCGGGATCAGCCCGGTTGTATGACAGAAGGATGATCAGGAAGGCGATGGTCACCGCCAGCAACAGGAACCAGCGGACCTCCCCCAGCAGCCGCCCAATGCGGGACGGCAGTGCGGAGGGATCGGTACGGGTTGTCGGAGTGGTGGAAGCTCGAGCCATGCGGGAGACGGGTGCGCCGCTTGGCAGGTGGGCCAAACGGCTTGGGACAGCATCAATGCGATGCCAACGATTGTAACGCGCCCCTATCACCGCCATTGGAATTTACAACCGGGCGGACGAGGGGGGGCCACTTTATAATGGCGCCCATTACCCTCACCTACCCTGCACGGCGGCGATCGACCTCCCTCGCGCCGCGCACATATCGGACGCATCATGGCAAAACACGCAAAAGTGCTGATTCTCGGCTCCGGCCCCGCCGGTTACACGGCCGCCATCTACGCTGCCCGAGCCAACCTGAACCCCGTGCTGGTCACCGGCCTGGCCCAGGGCGGCCAGCTCATGACTACCACCGACGTGGAGAACTGGCCTGCCGACAAGGAACACCTGCAAGGCCCCGAGCTGATGCAGCGCTTCCTGGAGCACGCCGAGCGCTTCAAGACCGAGGTGCTGTTCGACCATATCCACACCACGCACCTGAACGAAAAGCCGATCCGCCTGGTGGGCGATTCGGGCGAATACACCTGCGACGCGCTGATCATCTCGACCGGCGCCTCGGCCCAGTACCTGGGCCTGCCGTCGGAAGAGAAGTTTGCCGGCCGCGGCGTGTCCGCCTGCGCCACCTGCGACGGTTTCTTCTACAAGGGCCAGGAAGTGGCCGTGGTGGGCGGCGGCAATACCGCCGTGGAAGAAGCGCTGTACCTGGCCAACATTGCCAGCAAGGTCACGCTGGTCCACCGCCGCGACAAGTTCCGCGCCGAGCCCATCCTGATCGACCGCCTGCATGAGCAGGAGAAGAAAGGCAAGATCGAGATCAAGACCAACATGGTGCTCGACGAGATCCTGGGTGACGACTCCGGCGTAACCGGTGCCCGCCTGAAGGGCACACACGACAACGAAGGCAAGACCGAAGAGCTCAAGGTGGCAGGGGTGTTCATCGCCATCGGCCACAAGCCGAACACCGACATCTTCCGCGGCCAGCTCGACATGAACGACACGGGCTACATCCGCACGAAGAGCGGCCTGGACGGCATGGCCACCGCCACCAACATCCCAGGCGTGTTCGCCGCCGGCGACGTGCAGGACCACATCTACCGCCAGGCCATCACCAGCGCCGGCACGGGCTGCATGGCCGCACTGGACGCCCAGCGCTACCTGGAAAGCCTGGAATAAGCCGCATCTATCCCCAGGTCCGGCAGCGGCCGATGGGCAACCATCGGCCGTTTTGCGTTGGAGCGTTCGGCCTGCGGCGCATTCGTATAATCCACGCACGCTCGACCCTGATTCGCTTCTCGCCATGAAACGTGCCGCCACTCCCTCTGCCAAACTCAGCCTGACCGATCTGGCCAAGTTGCGCGACCAGCTCAAGGTCGAGACCGAGGCACGTGAGGCCGAACGCCAGCGCGCCGAAGAAGCCAAGCGCAAGGCCATCGAAGAGGCCAACGTGTTCCGCGCCAGCATCGGCGAGGTAAGCGCACTGCGCCAGAACAAACGCGTCGAGCATCCACGTAATCCGCCCGCGCCTGATCCCGTGCATTCGCGCGCGGAAGACAAGCGCGTGCTGGACGCCTCGCTGTCGGACGAATTCGACGTCGACAACCTGCTCGATACCGACGACACCCTCTCCTACCGCCGCCCCGGCATCGGCGACGACGTGCTCAAGAAGCTGCGCCGCGGCGAGTGGGCCACACAAGACCAGATCGACCTGCACGGCCTGCGCCGCGAAGAAGCACGTGAGGCACTGGCGGCCTTTCTGCGCCGGGCGGTGCAACGCGGTATCCGCTGCGTGCGCGTCATTCACGGCAAGGGCCTGGGCTCCCCCGACAAGACGCCCGTGCTCAAGGGCAAGGTGCGCTCGTGGCTGGTGCAGAAAGAAGAAGTGATCGCCTTCGTCGAGCCGCGCAACACGGCGGGTGGTGCCGGCGCAGTGCTGGTCCTCCTGCGCCAGCCGCATACGTCATAACGTTTTCCAACGCGAACAACAAGAACACCTCATGCACGTCGGTCGCCTGCAATTGGTCATGCACTGGATGGAGATCCTTGCGGTCTTCTCGTTTGCCATCTCGGGCTTGGCCGAGGCCAAGCGGCGCCGGCTCGATGCCGTAGGCGCCTTTATCGTCGCGTTCCTTACGGCGTTCGGCGGCGGCACTTTGCGCGACCTGCTGCTCGATCGCCGGCCGTTCTATTGGGTGGAGCACCAGGACTATCTGATCGCGCTGTTCGCAATGAGCCTGTTTGCCAACTGGGTGATCCGGCTGGTGAGCCAACTGGTATCCGACCGCCTGCTGATCGTGACGGATGCCATCGGCCTCGGGCTCTTTGGCGTGCTGGGCACGCAACTGGCGCTCGATGCGGGCGTGCCGATCTTCGTGTCGGTGATGATGGGCGTGATCACAGCGGCCTTCGGTGGCCTGCTGCGCGATGTGGTTTGCAATGAAGTGCCGATGCTGCTGCGGGACAACCGCCCGTACGCGACCTGCGCGTTCCTCGGGTGCTTCCTCTACATCGGGCTGACGTTCACGGACCTGCTGCCGAGCGTGGCCGTGGTGATCGCCACGCTGGCGATCGTGATCGGGCGGCTGGTGACGCTGCGCTGGAACATCACCCTGCCGCGTTGATCGACGCTGAATCGACGCTGACCGGCACAGGCGCGCCGGTCATAACGCTCGCTTAAACAGCGGCTTCGTCCTTCTCGCCGGTGCGGATGCGGATCACCTGCTCCACCGGCATCACGAAGATCTTGCCGTCGCCGATCTTGCCTGTCTTGGCAGCCTTGACGATGGTGTCGATGACGTGCTCAACCTGGTTGTCGGCCACCACCACTTCGATCTTGATCTTGGGCAGGAAGTCGACCACGTATTCGGCGCCGCGATACAGCTCGGTATGACCCTTCTGGCGGCCGAAACCCTTGACCTCGGTGACGGTCAGGCCGGTCACCCCCACGTCGGCGAGCGACTCGCGCACTTCGTCCAGTTTGAAGGGCTTGATGATGGCGGTGATCTGTTTCATGGGTGTCTCGCTAGCTAGTTGGTGAGGTATTCAAGCGTCCAATAATACTGGAGCCGGTTAATGCGCACATCCTGGGCGATGCCGGCCACCGCCTGCAGCAGGGTCTGATCGTCGGGAAAATTTTTCAGCACATCGTGCTCGGTGCCGTCCTGCAAAGGACGACGCTGCCAAGTGTTGCCATGTTCGTCGCGATAGGCGATCGGCGTGCTGGAGCCCGGCACATACTGGTTATCAAACCACAACACACGCACGCCGGGGCCGAGCACGTGGTGCAGCCCTTCAACATGCTGACGCAGGTGCTGCAGCGGTACATGCGACCACCAGCAGCCCGCCGTCATCACATCGAACGTATCGGGTGCAAACGGCAGCGCGTTGTTATCGGCCCGCACAAACGACGCACCGGCAATGCCCTTCGCGTCTGCAATGCGCAGCACGGTGTCGTTGTAATCCGCGCCGACAACGCTACGCGCATCCGTCATCGCTTCGGTCCAGAAGCCTGTGCCGCAAGCCAAGTCCAGTACCCGCGCCCCACGCGTGAGATCACGCACCCGCGCCTTCAACCACGCCAAATCGCCTTGCCGCTCCGGCTTCGCATAGATGCGTTCGTATTCGGGGGCGCGTTTGGCGTAGTAGTCGAGCATGGCGGCGATTTACTCCTTGAACCGCGACGTAATCGGATACCGCCAATCGCGCCCAAAGGCCCGCTGCGTGACGCGGATGCCCACGGGCGCCTGGCGGCGCTTGTACTCGTTGATCTTGATGAGGCGCACGATTTTCTGAACGTCAGCCTCGGCAAACCCGGCGGCGATGATGTCGGCCACCGGCTGGTTCTGCTCCATGTAGCGCTGCACGATGGCGTCGAGCGCGTCGTATTCGGGCAGGCTGTCCTGGTCGGTCTGGTTTTCGCGCAGCTCGGCCGACGGTGCCCGCGTGAGGATGCGCTCCGGAATCACCTCCGACAGCGTATTGCGGTAGCGGCACAGCCGGTAGACCAGCGTCTTGAAGATGTCCTTGATGACGGCAAAACCGCCCGCCATGTCGCCATACAGCGTGCAGTAACCGACCGCCATCTCGCTCTTGTTGCCGGTGGTCAGCACGATGCGGCCGGACTTGTTGGACAGCGCCATCAGCAGCGTGCCGCGAATGCGCGCCTGGATGTTCTCTTCCGTCGCGTCTTCAGGCAGATTACGGAATTCGTCGGCCAGCGCGCCCCTGAACGCGTCGAACATCGGCGCGATAGGGATTTCGTCGTACTGCACGCCCAGGCGGGCGGCCATATCGCGCGCATCCACCCACGAGATATCGGCCGTGTAGCGCGAGGGCATCATCACGGCGCGCACGCGATCGGCGCCCAGCGCATCGACGGCAATCGCCAGCACCAGCGCAGAATCCACGCCGCCCGACAGGCCAATGATCGCGCCGGGGAAACCGTTCTTGCCAAGGTAATCGCGCACGCCCAGCTTGAGCGCCTCGTACACCTGCGCCTCCAGCGGTGCCTCCGGCACGATCGAGCCGGGCACTGCCTTGGCGCCGTCGAACTGCACGGTGCCAACGCCTTCAACAAACTGCCCCATCCGCACGACGACCTTGCCGTGCGCATCGAGCACAAAGGAGCCGCCGTCAAACACCAGCTCATCCTGCCCACCGACGAGGTTCGCATACACATGCGGCAAGCCCGATTCCTTCACCCGCGCGCCGATGATCTGCTCGCGCAGGTCTTCCTTGTCGAGGTGATACGGCGAGGCGTTGGGAATCAGCACCACTTGCGCGCCGGCCGCCCTGGCGTATGCCGTAGCCGTGGGGTACCAGGCGTCTTCGCAGATGATGACGCCGAAGCGCGTGCCCTCCACTTCGAACACGAAGGGCTCGGTGCCGGGCTGGAAGTAGCGCTTCTCGTCGAAGACTTCGTTATTGGGCAGCTCAAGCTTGTGATAGCGGCCGACCACGCGGCCATCGACAGCCACGGTGCAGCTATTGGTCGGCTTGGGCAGCACGCCGGGCGCCGGCGCTTCCAGCGAGATCTGCGGGTGCCCGATCAGTACATGCAGGCCAGAAAACGCCGCCAACTCAGCGATGAGCGCATCGAGCGCACGCGCGCTGGCGTCGATGAACGCGGGGCGCAGCAGCAGATCTTCGGGGGGATAGCCGGTGAGCGACAGTTCCGGCGTAACAAGAATGCGCGCACCAGCCTGGTGCGCCTCACGCGCGGCGGCGGCGATGCGGGCAGCATTGCCGGCGAAATCGCCGACGGTGCAGTTGATCTGAGCGAGAGCGACAGAGACGGTCATGGGGGCAATGTGGATTGCAAGCGCTGAATGACGGCGCACGAACCGGGGCTGGAATTAGAATCGGCGCATGACCTCTCGCCCTCTCGTTCCCGAGCCCCACGTGCGCGCTGCTTCGCGACACGAATTGGCCGATTATCGCACGCGACTTGTGACCGATCTGCGCGACATCGGCCGCGATGCGTGGGATGCCCTGCTCGCCCTGCAGCCCGAGGCGACGCCATTCCTGCGCCTCGAGTTTCTGCACGCCCTGCATGCGAGCGGCAGCGCCTCGCCCGACACCGGCTGGTCCCCGCAATACCTGACGCTGTGGGAGGACGGCCCGGATGGCCCAGAAGACGAGGTGCTCGCCGCCGCCGTGCCGCTGTATGTGAAGGGCCACTCGTATGGCGAGTACGTCTTCGACTGGGCGTGGGCCAACGCGTATTCGCAGCACGGGCTGGAGTACTACCCGAAATGGCTGTCTGCGGTGCCCTTTACACCCGTGCAAGGGGCACGGCTACTGGCACGTGATGCCGCGGCACGGGCAGCGCTGCTCGGCACGCTGCTGGCGGTGGCGCGGCAGAGCGGATTGTCGTCGCTGCACGTGCTCTTCCCGACTGCCGACGAGGCCGAACAGATGCGTGCGGCCGGCATGCTGCTGCGGCAGGGCGTGCAGTTCCACTGGTGCAACCCAGGCTTTGACAGCTTCGACGATTTCCTTGGCGCGCTGGAGCAGAAGAAGCGCAAGAACATCCGCGCCGAGCGCCGCCGCGTGCGCGACGCTGGTATCACCTTCCGGCACGTGCCAGGCGCTGCCGCGACAGAAGCCGACTGGCGCTTCTTCCACCGCTGCTACCGCACCACTTACCGCGAGCATCACTCATCACCGTATCTGAATCTGGAGTTCTTTCGCCAGATCGGGCAGACGATGCCGGAGAACCTGCTGCTGGTGATCGCCTCGCGCGACGGCAACGACATCGCCAGTGCCCTGCTGGTGGTGGATGCGAGGTCCGAGGCTTCCGTCATGTACGGCCGCTACTGGGGCGCGGTCGAACACCACCCCTGCCTGCACTTCGAGACGGCGTATTACCAGCCCTTGTCGTACTGCATCGAGCACGGCATCCGCACCTTCGAAGGCGGCGCCCAGGGCGAGCACAAGATGGCGCGCGGCTTCGAGCCAGTGGCGACGCTGTCCGCGCACTGGCTCGCGCATCCGGACTTCGCCGATGCGGTGGGGCGTTTTCTCGACAGGGAAACGGCCGGCATGGAAGCGTATCTGGACGAACTGACGGACCGCTCGCCGTTCAGGCAACGGCCGGAATCCGATTAACGCCGGAAGAACGGCGAAGGCGGGAAAAACTGCGTCCGCACAACGGCGGACGCGGGGGCGAAGCTTAGCGCGCGACGGGCTTTTGCTGGGCGATCACGCAATGCGTCATGTTGGCATCGGTGGACACGGCAGCCGGCGCCACCGCGCGCTCACCGGCATGGGCAGCATCCGGCGGGCCCACCAGCAGCGCCCAAACGGTGAATGCGGCCATGGCCACGGCGGAAAGCACGGGAACGACAACGGTCTTGTTCAACATCGCAGTACAGAGGTTGGGAGTCAAACTTGACCGGCAGTCTAGAGGCGTCGTTTCCGGCGGGCAAATAAGCGTTTCTTAAATCTCTGTACAGCGGGATTACCAGAGTTGAATGATGCGTAAATAACAATATTCACCAAAAAATGCATACTTAGCGCCTGATCCGCCGGGGATGGCGATCCCATGCGGGTTGGCGAGGCATCACACTGCGGCAGTGACGGCCGCCTCGCAAATAAAAAATCCCGGCATTCCTTCCGGAAGCCGGGATCCGTCTGACACGCCGTACAGCAAAATCGCCAAATGGCTTACTTCTTATAGTTGGCGACGCCGTCGACGATTTCCTTATGGGCTTCTTCGATGCCGCCCCAGCCTTCGACCTTGACCCACTTGCCGGCTTCCAGCGCCTTGTAGTGCTCGAAGAAGTGCTTGATCTGGTCCAGCAGGTTCTGGCCGATGTCCGACAGGTCGGTCATGTGGGCGGTGGCGGGGCTCAGCTTGTTGACCGGCACGGCCACGAGCTTGGCGTCCACGCCGGATTCGTCCGTCATCTTCAGCATGCCCAGGGCACGGCAACGCACCACGCAGCCGTGAATGAGCGGGAACGGCGTGACGACCAGCACGTCCACCGGGTCACCGTCGCCCGACAGCGTCTGCGGGATGAAGCCGTAGTTGGCCGGGTAGCGCATGCCGGTGCCCACGAAGCGGTCCACGTGCAGCATGCCCGTTTCCTTGTCGGCTTCGTACTTGACCGGATCGCTCTGCGCCGGAATCTCGATGATGACGTTGAAGTCGTTGGGGATGTCCTTGCCCGGCGAGACGTTGTTGAAGCTCATGGAAATGCTCCGGAATGCGCGAAGTGCGTAAAAACGCGACGCAAATGGTTGAAAAAAGGTCAAAAACCGTCGGCGGGCATTATAGCCCCTGGCGCCAAGCCTCCCCCCTACCCCCGGCCCGCCCGTGCGAAAATCACGCGTTGCCGATCTTCTGCAGGAACCCCCCATGCATGCCCAGCACTTCATCGCCAACCGCTTGATGTCGCCCGATTCGGGCATGCGCATCAAGGTGTTCGACCCGTCTGACGGCCAGCCCTTTGCCGAAATCGCCCGCGGCAACGCCACCGACATCAACGTGGCCGTGCACGCTGCGCGCCGCGCATTTGACGGGGTGTGGGGCCAGTTGCCCCCCGCCGAGCGCGGCCGGCTGCTCATGCGCGTGGCTCTGCGCCTGGCCGATCACGAAGAAGAACTGGCCCGCCTCGAAGCCCGCGACACCGGCAAACCCATGCGCCAAGCCCGCGCGGATGCCCGCGCCGTTGCCCGCTACTTCGAGTTCTACGCTGGCGCGGCGGACAAGCTGCACGGCCAAACCATCCCCTATCCGGCGGATACCACCGTGCTCACGCTCCGCGAGCCGCATGGCGTGACGGCCCACATCATCCCGTGGAACTACCCGATGCAGATCTTCGGGCGCAGCGTGGGTGCTGCCCTGGCGGCCGGCAACGCGTGCGTGGTCAAGCCTGCGGAAGACGCTTGCCTGTCGATCCTGCGCGTGGCCGAACTGGCTGCGGAAGCCGGGTTGCCCGATGGCGCGCTTAATGTGGTGACCGGCTACGGCCACGAGGCGGGTGCGGCGCTGGCGGCGCATCCGGGCGTCAACCATGTGTCGTTTACAGGGTCGCCCGAAACCGGCAAGGCCATCGCGCGGGCAGCGGCCGAGAACCACCTGCCGGTGACGCTCGAGCTGGGCGGAAAATCGCCGCAGATCCTGTTTGCCGATGCGGACCTCGAAGCGGCGATTCCCGCCGTGGTCAACGGCATCATCCAGAACGCCGGGCAGACGTGTTCCGCCGGCAGCCGCGTGCTGATCGAGCGCGGCGTGTATGAAACCGTGCTGGACCGGCTCGCCACGGTGTTCGAGGCCATCAAGGTGGGCCCGTCGTCGCTGGATCTGGACTGCGGCCCGCTCATCAACCCCAAGCAACAGCAGCGCGTGTGGGATTTCGTCTCGGATGCGCAGCACGCCAATATCCCGGTCATGGCGCAGGGCATGGTCGTACCGGATGCACCCGAGACCGGCTATTACCAGGCGCCGATGCTGCTGCGCGACGTACCGCACACACACCGTCTGGCGCAGGAAGAAGTCTTCGGCCCCCTGCTGGCCGCCATGCCGTTCGACACCGAAGCCGAGGCACTCACGCTGGCCAACGGCACGCCGTACGGTCTGGTCGCCGGTGTCTGGACGCGCGATGGCGCCCGACAAATGCGTTTGGCACGCAAGCTGAAGGCGGGCCAGGTCTTCATCAACAACTACGGGGCGGGCGGCGGTGTGGAGTTGCCGTTTGGCGGCACAGGCCACTCGGGCCATGGGCGCGAGAAAGGTTTTGAAGCGCTGTACGGCTTCACCACCTTGAAGACCATCGCCATCCGCCACGGATAAACCCACCACCGCCAACACGCGCCCAGACGGTTTGGCCGTACCCTGCCCTAGATGGCGCGCCTTTCTTTGCTGACTTTCTTTGGCAAGACAAAGAAACTGAGTCAGCCCCGGCAGGGGGTAAAACAAGGGATGCACCAACAGCATCAACTACCTCACCAGTAGGTAATCAGATAGGGAGACACCATGCGGCTTGCCGGCAAGATCGCCATCGTCACCGGCGCGGGTTCGGGGTTCGGCGAGGGCATCGCCCACACCTTCGCCCGTGAAGGCGCGCGCGTCATCGTCAATGATCTGAACGCCGAGGCCGGCGAGCGCGTGGCCAACGCCATCCGCATCACGGGCGGCGACGCGCATTGTGTGCAGGCGGATGTGTCCAAGGGCGACTCCGTGGCCGCGCTGCTGGGCGCCACGCTTGAGCGCTATGGCGACCTGCACATCGTCGTGAACAATGCCGGCACCACGCACAAGAACAAGCCGATCCTGGAGATCACCGAAGACGAGTTCGACCGCGTGATAGCGGTCAACGTGAAAAGCATCTACTGGACGGCGCGCCACATGGTGCCGCACTTCCGAGCACGCGGTGGTGGCGTGTTCGTCAACGTGGCGTCCACCGCGGGCATCCGGCCGCGGCCGGGGCTGGTTTGGTACAACGCCAGCAAGGGCGCCGTCATCACAGCCAGCAAAGCGATGGCGGCGGAGCTCGGCCCAGACAAGATCCGCGTGAACTGCGTGAACCCCGTGATGGGCGCCACCGGCCTCATCGAGCAGTTCATGGGCATGCCCGATACGCCCGAGAACCGCGCGCGCTTTCTGGCGACGATTCCGATGGGGCGGCTCTCCACGCCGCAGGATGTGGCCAACGCGTGCCTGTATCTGGCCTCCGACGAGGCCGAATTCATCACCGGCACGTGCCTGGAAGTCGACGGCGGACGCTGCGTATAAACCCTGCCTTTGGGCGGCTTGGCGGGGCTGCGCGAGAAGGCGCAGAATGCGGTGGCGGTTTTCCGGGCCGAGGTAGGTAACGAGTCGTACTCGGCCTGAACTCATAACAACGCTGGAGACCCGATGGCCACAACGACCCCACCCACCTCACCCACTCCACCGGCCAGCGGCGCAGGCACCCTGCCCCAATCCGCCAGTGCGTTTGAAGAAGCCACCTACCGTAAGGTGAGTTGGCGCCTGATTCCCTTCCTGCTGCTGTGCTACGTGGTTGCGTATCTGGACCGCGTGAACGTTGGCTTTGCCAAGCTGCAGATGCTCAACGATCTGAAGTTCAGCGAGACCATCTACGGGCTGGGCGCGGGCATCTTCTTCATCGGCTACTTCCTCTTTGAAGTGCCGAGCAACGTGATCCTGCATCGCGTGGGGGCGCGCATCTGGATCGCGCGGATCATGATCTCGTGGGGCCTCATCTCGGCCGCCATGATGTTCGTGACTACGCCGGCCATGTTCTACGTGATGCGCTTCCTGCTGGGGTTGGCCGAGGCCGGCTTCTTCCCGGGCATCATCCTGTACCTCACGTATTGGTATCCAGCGGCGCGACGCGGGCGCACCACCACGTTCTTCATGACCGCGATTGCGCTATCGGGCGTGATCGGCGGCCCGATCTCGGGCTGGGCGATGAAGGCATTTGCCGGTGTCTACGGCTTGGCCGGCTGGCAGTGGATGTTCCTGATCGAGGGCATTCCGTCGGTCATCGTTGGCCTCGTCGTGCTGGCCTATCTGGATGACCGCATCAGCCACGCCAAGTGGCTGACCGACGAAGAAAAGGCCTTGCTCACGCGCAACATCGCCGCCGAAGACGCCGAGAAGGAAGATCCGCCCATCCGCACCGTCATGGCGAGCCCGCGCGTGTGGCTGATGAGCCTGATCTACTTCACCTTTGTGATGGGCTTGTACGGCGTGAGCTTCTGGCTGCCGACGTTGATCAAGCAGACCGGCGTGGCCGATCCGTTTGCCGTGGGCCTGCTGACGGCGATTCCGTATGGTGCGGCGGTCGTCGCCATGGTGCTGGTGGCCCGCAGTGCCGACCGTCTGCGCGAGCGCCGCTGGCATATCGCCATTCCTGCCGTGGCCGGCGCCATCGGGCTGATCCTGTCGGCCGTGTGGCACACCAACACCACGCTGGCGATGGCCGCACTCACGCTCGGCACCATGGGCATCCTGACCACGCTGCCGCTATTCTGGAGCCTGCCGACCGCCTTCCTGGCGGGCACGGGCGCGGCCGCCGGCATTGCGCTCATCAACTCGCTGGGCAATCTGGCGGGCTTCCTGAGCCCCTACGCCGTGGGCTGGCTCAAGGATGCGACCAAGAGTACGGACTCGGGCATGTACATGCTGGCCGCGTCGATGGTGCTGGGGGCGATTCTGACACTGTCAGTGCCGGCGCGCATGGTGAACAAGTAGCCAGCCAGCTCCCCCAACGAACACGGCCGGGTTCCCCCGGCCTTGTTTCATTTGACGGCAAGCAACGCGCTCTGCCGGTAATGTCGCTGCGCCTCTTCTGGGCGTTCGGTCTGCTCGTACATCTGCGCCAGCGCCAAATGCGCATGCGCACGCAGGTTGCCGTGGTGATCGGCGTCGGCATACTTCAACGCCGACTCCAGGCTCGACTGCGCCTTACCCCAGAGTTGCTCCTTGAAGCACAACATGCCCAGCGTGTAGAACAGGTCGGCATCCACCGGATGCTGCGCCAACCATTTCTCGGCCTGTTGAATGAGCGGCAACGCCTTGCCGGGCACGGCGCAATCGGCATAGCGACGGATCAGGCGGCCGTCCCAATGCGCTTTCAGGCCATCTTCGACGATGCGCTTGGCGTCGTCCGTGCGACCGAGCTGCGCGAAATACAGCGCGGCCTGCGAAGCAATACGCGGCGAGCGGCGTTCTTCGGTGGTCAGCTCGCGCCAGAAGCTGTTGAGCGCATCGGCGTCGTGGCGGCGCTCCGTCAGCAGCGTCTCGCAGGCCATCTGTTTGAGGCGCGCAGCCAGCACGGCGTGAATGGCGTTGCGCTTTTCCAGCGCGCGCGTCAGGCGCAGCACCTCGCTCCAGTTCTTCAGATGCTGGTGCGCGCGCAGGGCAATACGCTGCGCCTGGATCTGGCGCGCCCCTTGCGATTGCAGTTGCGCGATCTTCTCCAGCGCGCCTTCGGCATCGCGTGCATCCACCAGCAATTCTGCCATCGACACGAGCTTCGCTTGCTCGCGGTCGGGCGAGTTGACCTCGGCCATCCACGCGTCGCGGCGATCGGTTTCCTGCATGCGGTGCGCAGCGCGGGCGCCGATCAGAGCGGCAGTTTCGCGCTGCGCGTCCCACGCCTGCGCTTCGCGCGCGAGGCGCTCGGCGCGGCCGAAGCGGCCCGCGAACAGACTCTCCATCGCCTCACGCAGCGCAGCCGAGGCCTTCAGGATGCGATTACGCTCCCGATACGCTGCCGCACGCGCCGGCATGCCCGCCACGTGGTGGAACAAGCGCATCACCAGATGCAGCGCCACGAACGTCGCCAACAGCACGGCCAGCACGAAATTGAGCGACATCTCCACCCGGTACGGCGGGTAGAACAACACAACGTTGCTCAGGTTGAGTTCCGTAAACAATGCCAGCCCGACAGCGGCAGCAAACAGCAGCGCGACCCAGAATACCCAGCGCATGCTCACTCCCCACTATCCGAACCGCGCTGGCCGCGAGCGGCCGCGAGGCTATCGACCAGCGTCGGCACCTGCAGCGTGCCAACCGCCGAGCGCACTTGCGCCAGTTGCGTCTGCACCGTGGTCACGCGCGGCGATTGCACGTCGAAGTAGCGCGCAAGCAGCGTGTCGGCACGCCCCAGGTCTGCGCGGAACACCGCATCGTTGCGCGAGAGCAGTGCCAAGCGCGCATTCATCAGACGCAGCTTGAGGTTCTCGCGCAGGAACCACGCCTGATCGGACGACAACAGCAGCGCCTCGGTCTGATCAACGCGGCGCACCTGCACGATCTGGCTCAGTTCGCCGCGTACGTCGTCCCACAGCCGCCCCCACCAGGCGCGCACGCCAGCAGACCACCCCGTGCCAGCCTCCGCTGACGATGCGGCCGACGCCGAAGCCGGTGCTGCGTGGGCCTTGGCATTCTTGGCAGGTTTTGCTGAGGCAGCATGCGGCGCCTGTGCGGCCTGCTCGGCCTCCAGCGGCTGCGCAGCGGAAACCAGCGGCAGCGTATCGACCGTGCTGATGGCGTCATCCAAGCGCCCGGCGGCGCTCGACAGGTCAATCGACGGCATCGCCTTGAGCTTGGCAATGTCGCGCGCCACAGCACGACGGATGGCGACGAACTGCGGCTTGTCGATGGTGGCCAGACGCGCATCAATGGTCTGCAGCGCAGCCAGCGCACCGGCCACATTGCCGGTCAACTGCAACTGGTCGGCGGCCACTTCCAGCGAATGTTCGATTTCCGCACGCTGCCAGTCGTCGCGATTGCGCAGCAAGTCTTGGCTGGCCTGTTCGAGCGCGGACTGACGATCGCGGGTTTCCGTGGTGCGGGCTTCCAGCGCGCCAAATTTTTGCTGCAACTGGGCGACGGCATCCTGGTCCGCACGCGACAGCACGCGCATTTCCTGCGCCAGAGCTTCGTTCTGCTGCGCGCGCTGGCGGATGTCGCGCGCTAGGCGTTCATTGCGCACCTGCAACGCAGCCACGGCGGCCACCACCACGACCAGCACCGTCCAGATCAACCAGCCGCCACGACGCGGCGCGTGGTTGACGGTCATGCTGGGGGCAAAGGCAGCGGGTGCAGCTGCAGATGCAGGCGTGGGGGTCGGTGCCGGGCTCGGCGTGGCGGCCTGGGGCGTCGGCGCGGGAGCGGACGAGGGAACAGGAGTCTGCGTCACAGTGGAAGAAGAAAGAGGAGGATTCGATTCAACAGGCGCCGGTGCTGCGGACGGCATCGGCACCGGCCCCGCCCATGCGAGCACGCTGGCGAGCAGACGGTCATCACCGGCGCCCGTGAGGGTGACATCGCGAAAGCCCAGCGACTGGGCTTGCTCAACGATGCGTGCGTGCGATGCAAAGCAAGGCGCGCCGTGCAGGGTTTCAAGATCAGCGGGCGACAGATTGGCGCGCGCCAGGTCATCGAGATTGCGGACGGCCTCGGAGCTGGTCAGCGTCCACGCATGGCGGCCGGCCAGTACGGCCCGCAGCGCGTTCCACGCAGCCGCGTCGGGCACAGGCACGCTACGGCGATAGGCCTCCACCGCGCGCACCGAGACACCGGCCTCGCGCAGTTGATCAGCCAGCCATTCGCGACCGCCGTTGCCGCGCACGATGAGCGCCTCGCGGCCACGCAGCGATGCCACGTCGAGTTGGGCATACAGCGCTTCGGAATCCTGCCGCGCGTCGTCGGCATGCGTGTCGGGCCGAATCACGCGATGCGCGGGCGGCGCAACGCCGTGGGTGGCGAGGGCCTGCGCGCTGGCGGGGCCCACCACGGCCACCGGCACTTCCTGCGGCCAGCGGAACCCTTCCGGCATGGCGGCAAACGCCTGCTGCACGGCATTGGGGCTGACAAACACGACCAGCGCATAGCGCGACGGGTCGCTTAGCGCGGCGCGCAGATCCTCGAGATTCGGCGTCGGCGCGATGTCGAGCAGCGGAAACTGGTGCGTCCGCAGCCTGTGACGCTCCAACGCAGCGACCAGCATAGGTGCCTGCGCGCGCGGGCGCGTCACCACCACCACAGGTGGGTCGGCTGGTTTAGCGGCGGAGGGCGCGCTGGATGAGGGTGGCAAGCGATCGTCCATGGCGTGCCGTTGAAATCAGGTTGCGGGCGGGGTGTCGGCGACGAGCATGGCGAGAATGTCTCGCGCGCCGCCGTCCAGCATCTGTTGGGCGACGCGTGCGCCCAGTGCGTCGGCTTCGGCCAGCGTAGTGGGCACGGCTTCACCGTCTGCAGCCAGCTTGCGCGTGCCGTCTTGCGAGGCCACAAACGCGCGCAGGCGCAACGTACCCGCATCCGACCATTGCGCGAACGCTGCCAGCGGCACTTGGCACGAGCCGCCCAACATGCGCGAGACAGCGCGTTCTGCCGTCACGGCCAGCGCGGTCCGTGTGTCATGCAGCGGCGCGAGCGCAGCCTGTACATCAGCACGGTCGGCGCGGATCTCGATACCCAGCGCGCCCTGCCCGGCTGCCGGCAGCGACTCTTCCGGTGCAATGGTCGAGCGGATGCGATGGGTCAGCCCCAAGCGCTTGAGCCCCGCAGCAGCGAGGATGATGGCCGCGTAGTCACCGCGATCCAGCTTGCCGAGGCGCGTATCCAAGTTGCCGCGCAACGGCTGAATGACCAGATGCGGAAAGCGTGCACGCAGCGAGGCCTCGCGGCGCAGGCTGGAGGTACCGACCACCGCGCCCGCCGGCAACGACGCCAGATCAGCGTAGTCGTTGGACACGAACGCATCGCGCGGGTCCTCGCGCTCCAGCAGGGCTGCCAGCGCGAAACCTTCGGGCAGCTCCATCGGCACGTCCTTGAGCGAATGGACGGCCAGATCGGCCCGCCCTTCGGCCAGCGCAACTTCCAGTTCCTTCACGAACAAACCTTTGCCCCCCACCTTGGCGAGCGAGCGGTCGAGAATCTGGTCGCCGCGCGTGGTCATTCCCAGGATGGACACGTCGCACGCGGGATAGTATTTTTGCAATGCAGCACGCACGTGTTCGGCTTGCCAAAGTGCAAGCCGGCTTTCGCGCGAGGCGATGACCAGCTTGGTCGGCGCCTGGGCTGCAGGAGTCGTTGCAAGCTGGGATTCGACGGAAGTCGGGCGGGCATGAGAAGACATGCGGCAATGGTAGCACGCAGCTTTTTCGCCACAGCCGGGCTATCACGTTGAAGTGATGCAGAAAGAAGGGCCCTTCAGGCACCTTACCGATCCAACCTAGGAGACACCATGACGCAGCCCGCCGCGCGCCGCGCTTCCTCGCGCGCGACCCCCGCCCGCAAGGCATCCGCCGCCCCCGCCAACACCAGCAAGACGCCCAAGGCCGCCACAAAATCGGCTGCCAAAGCGAATGGCGCGGATGAGGCCAACGGCGCATCACTTGGCCCCGCATTTGGCACCCTCGCTCGCCGCTCATCGGGCAGCGCAGCCGCCAAAGATCAGCCGCTGAAGGAGGACATCCGCTTTCTGGGCCGCTTGCTGGGCGACGTGCTGCGTGAACAGGAAGGCGGCGCCGCCTTCGAAACCGTCGAGACGATCCGCCAGACCGCCGTGCGTTTCCGCCGTGACGGCGACCGCCAGGCCGAGCAGGAACTCGACCGCTTGCTGAAAGCCCTGTCGCGCGAGCAGACCAACTCCGTGGTGCGCGCGTTCAGCTACTTCTCGCATCTGGCCAACATTGCCGAAGACCAGCATCACAACCGCCGCCGCCGCGTGCATGCGCTGGCAGGCTCCCCGCCGCAGCCAGGCAGCATGATGCGCGCGCTGCTGTCGGTGGCCGATGAGGGCGTCTCGGGTGAGGCGCTGCGTCGCTTCTTCGATGCCGCGTTGATCGTGCCCGTGCTCACGGCCCACCCGACCGAGGTGCAGCGCAAGAGCATTCTCGATGCACAGCGAGAAATCGCCCGCCTCCTGGCCGAACGCGACACGCCGCTGACCACCCGCGAGCGTGAGCGCAACACGACGCTGCTGCGCGCGCACGTGACCAAGCTGTGGCAGACGCGCATGCTGCGCACCACGCGCCTGATGGTGGCCGACGAGATCGAGAACGCACTGTCGTACTACCGGACCACCTTCCTGCGCGAGATTCCCGCGCTATACCGCGAGCTGGAAGAGGACGTCGCCGCCGTGTTCCCGCGCCGCGGCGCACGCGGCGAGCCGGCACCGCTGCCGCCCTTCTTCCAGATGGGCTCGTGGATCGGCGGCGACCGCGACGGCAACCCCTTCGTCACGGCAACGACGCTGCGCGACGCCGCACAGAAGCAGGCGAGCGTGATCCTCGCGTGGTATCTGGAAGAGATTCACGCGCTGGGCGCCGAGCTGTCGATGTCGACCTCGCAGGTGGATGTGAGTGCCGAACTGCTGGCACTGGCCGAGCAATCGCCTGACCACTCCGAGCATCGCGCTGACGAGCCGTACCGCCGCGCGCTGATCGGCGTGTACGCGCGCCTGGCCGCCACCTGCCGCGAGTTGACTGGCGAAGATGCCGGCCGCCATGCCGTCGGCCCTGCTCCGGCTTACACGAGCGCGGAAGAGTTGCGCGCCGATATCCAGATCGTCATCGATTCGCTGGCGGCACACCATGGCGAAGCACTGGCCGATGCACGCCTGGCCTCGCTGGCGCGCGCGATTGATGTGTTCGGCTTCCACTTGTCGTCGATCGACTTGCGGCAGGTGTCGGATGTGCATGAAGCGACCGTCGCCGAATTGCTGAAGGTGTCGGGTGTGGAAGGCGCCTACGCGGCGCTGTCCGAAGCCGACAAGCGCACGCTGCTGCTGCGCGAGCTGCAACAGCCGCGCCTGCTGACGCTGCCGTTCCACACGTACAGCGAGCAGACCACGCAAGAGATCGACATCTTCCGCGCCGCGCGCGAGGTGCGTGCCCGCTACGGCAACCGCATCGTGCGCAACTACATCATCTCGCACACCGAGACGCTGTCTGACCTGCTCGAAGTGATGCTGCTGCAGAAAGAAGCCGGCATGTTCCGCGCAAACGCCAATGGGGCGGGTGTGGGGCTCGACGTGATGGTGATCCCGCTGTTCGAGACCATCGAAGACTTGCGCAACGCCTCGCAGATCATGGGCGACCTGCTCGCGCTGCCTGGCTTTGATGCCGTGCTGGCCGCGCAGGGCAATGAGCAGGAAGTCATGCTCGGCTATTCGGATTCCAACAAGGACGGCGGCTTCCTCACCTCCAATTGGGAGCTGTACAAGGCCGAGTTGGCACTGGTGGAACTGTTCGAGCGCAAGGGCGTGCGCCTGCGCCTGTTCCACGGCCGCGGCGGCACGGTGGGGCGCGGCGGCGGCCCGACCTACCAGGCCATCCTGTCGCAGCCGCCGGGCACGGTGAACGGGCAGATCCGCCTGACCGAGCAGGGCGAAATCATCTCCAGCAAGTTCGCCAACCCCGAG